>NZ_AUJJ01000009.1:0-223801 GCF_000424165.1 Butyrivibrio sp. AE3006
AGCGGTACGCGAGCTGGGTTCAGAACGTCGTGAGACAGTTCGGTCCCTATCCGGCGCGGGCGTAGGATATCTGAGAGGAGCTGTCCTTAGTACGAGAGGACCGGGATGGACGGACCGCTGGTGTATCAGCTGCATCGCCAGATGCATAAGGCTGGGTAGCCAAGTCCGGAAGGGATAAACGCTGAAGGCATCTAAGCGTGAAGCCCCCCTCAAGATGAGATATCCCTCCATTATGGAGTAAGACCCCTTAGAGACTATGAGGTAGATAGGCACAAGGTGTAAGCATGGTAACATGTTCAGCTGATGTGTACTAATAGGTCGAGGGCTTGTCCAAAAAGAAAAAAAAAAAAAAGATTTGGAATAAGATGGAATAATTCAGTGTTCGGTTTTGAAGGTACGGATAAAGTAATTAATAATCCTCAATAGCTCAGTCGGTAGAGCATTCGGCTGTTAACCGAAGTGTCGTAGGTTCGAGTCCTACTTGGGGAGCTACAATACGGAGAAATCCGAAATAACCTGTACTACAGGGACACGGCTCCGTGGTCAAGTGGTTAAGACATCGCCCTTTCACGGCGGTAACACGAGTTCGAGCCTCGTCGGAGTCATCAAATTTAATATGGTGCCATAGCCAAGTGGTAAGGCGTGGGACTGCAACTCCCTGATCGTTGGTTCAAATCCGACTGGCACCTCTAATTAGTCTTAAATGTCATTTCGATGTTTAAGGCTTTTTTGTTGTATGAATTTGGAAGATAAATGCGAGATAGCATTAAAAAATAGATGTTAAGACAATTTAGTCGGTGTATAATTTTGATTGTAGGTCAATAATCTTTTTAGTTTGGGGAGGAATTACAAAATGGAATCAATGGAAGATTTTAAGGATGAAATAGACAGATCATTCAGACAGATTTCTGAGGGTGACATTGTTACCGGTACAGTAATCGGAGTTGATGAGTCTGAAGTTCTGTTAGATATTAAGTATTTCACTCAGGGTGTTATAAAGGCAGAGGATTTCTCAGATGATCCGAAGTTTTCTATAAGAACTGATGTGAAGGTTGGAGATGAGGTTTCTGCTACTGTTGTAAAGACAGATGATGGAAACGGAAATATTCTTCTTTCAAAGAAAGAGGCTACCAAGGTTCTTGCCTGGGATAAGCTTAAAGCGATGATGGATTCTAACCAGAATGTTACTGTTACAGTTATTGAAGCTGTTAAGGGCGGCGTTGTAGCATTCCTTGAAGGAATCAGAGGATTTATTCCTGCATCAAAGCTTTCTCTTAATTATGTTGAAGAGGCTGATCTTGATGACTTCGTAAATAAGAAGCTTGAGGTAAGAGTAATCACAGCAGATGAGACAAATAAGAAGCTTGTTATGTCTGCTAAGGAGATTCTTAAAGAGAAGGCTGATGAGGAGAGAGCTGCGAAGGTTTCTAACGTACAGGTAGGACTTGTTACAGAAGGTACTGTTGAAAGTTTTCAGGACTACGGTGCTTTCATCAATCTTGGAAACGGACTTTCAGGACTTGTACATATTTCTCAGATTTCAAATCAGAGAATTGCTCATCCCAGCGCAGTTCTTAAGGTTGGCGATAAAGTAAAGGTTAAAGTTACAGCTATTAAGGATGGTAAGCTCAGTCTTAGCATGAAGGCACTTCAGGATGTGGCAGCAACTGAGATCACTGAAGAGAAGATTGAATTTGAGAGCGAAGGTGAAGCAACCACATCACTGGCAGATCTTCTTAAGAAGGCTGGATTCTGATAAGAAAATTAAGTTATAAAGTTTTTCTGTTGTAGTAGTGGTAGTTTTTCATAAGGAAGGCGATGGCTATGGATGAAAATATCAGAGAACTTAAGGAACTAATAGACGGATCTGACAACATAGTTTTTTTCGGAGGCGCTGGTGTATCCACGGAAAGTGGTGTTCCGGATTTTAGAAGTGAGGATGGTCTGTATCATCAGCATTATAAATATCCTCCGGAGCAGATGCTTAGTCACAGCTTTTATGTGAGAATGCCGGAGGAATTCTTCAGATTCTATAAGGATAAGCTTCTTGTTAAAGGAATTAAGCCCAACAAAGCTCATCTTAAGCTGGCAGAATGGGAGAAGCAGGGCAAACTTAAGGCTGTCATCACTCAGAATATCGATGGGTTACATCAGGCTGCAGGCAGCAAAGAAGTGCTTGAGCTTCACGGCAGCGTCCACAGGAACTATTGTGAGAGATGCGGTAAGTTCTACGACTTTGATTTCATGGCAGAGTGCGAAGGCGTTCCTTATTGCGAATGCGGCGGCAGAATAAAGCCTGACGTGGTTTTATATGAAGAAGGCCTTGATATGTCTATCATGAGTAAAGCAGTGGATTATATAGCAAATGCAGACGTACTCATAATTGGCGGAACATCATTGGTTGTATATCCTGCAGCAGGACTTATTGATTATTACAGAGGACATAAGCTGGTACTTATAAATAAGCAGGCCACCACAAGAGACGGGCAGGCAGATCTGGTAATCCAGGGGCCTATTGGAGAAGTACTGGGACAACTCTAAAAAGTATGTCTCTTTAAATGAAATCTCAGGAATCTGCACTAGCTGTGGATTACTTAATAATATGATTTGTCAGTTAATTTAGGGAAGGTTCTGACTATCATAAATTGAGGTTTTTTTGAATAATATCGCTTGCAATAAATAGGATGTTGTGCTAAAGTATATCTCTGTGATAATTTCCTTGTTACCGTAATGTAAACGGTAGCCAGAGACCAAAAGGAGGTAAAGAAAGCATGACAAAATATGAGTTAGCCGTAGTCGTTAGCGCTAAGATCGAAGACGACGCAAGAGCAGCAGCTGTTGACAAGTGCAAGGCTTTGATCGAGAGATTCGGCGGACAGATTACAGATGTTGATGAATGGGGCAAGAAGAAGCTTGCTTACGAGATCAACAAGATGAATGAGGGCTTCTACTATTTCATTCATTTCGATGCAGAGAGTACTGCACCTGCTGAAATCGAGAAGCGTGTCCGTATCGTCGATGGCGTCATTCGTTATCTTATCGTTAAGCAGAACGAGGCCTAAGAGAAAGAGGACGAAGATATGAATAAAGTTATACTGATGGGACGATTAACAAGAGACCCCGATGTTAGATATTCTCAGGGGGAGAATTCAATGGCAATTGCGAGATACACACTTGCTGTAGATCGCAGAGGCAGAGGTAACAACAATCAGGATGGTCAGACTGCTGACTTCATCAATTGTGTTGCATTCGGCCGTACCGGAGAGTTTGCTGAGAAGTATCTTAGAAAGGGTACAAAGATTTGCGTCACAGGCCGTATCCAGACCGGTAGCTATACCAATAAGGACGGTCAGAAGGTATACACTACTGACGTAGTAGTAGAGGAGCACGAGTTTGCAGAGAGTAAGAATGCTGCAGGCGGAAATGGTGGCTTCTCAGGCGGAGCTCCCGCAGCACCTTTCGATGGCGGTAACAGCAGCCAGGATTCAGGTGATGGATTCATCAATATTCCTGATGGAATCGACGAAGAGCTTCCGTTCAATTAAGTTATTGATTTATAAATGCCTTTATGGCATTGTTGACTGAATTTGATAAGGAGGTACCACAATGGCTTTCAATAAGTCTGATAGAACCGATTCTCCTGTAAGAAGAAAAGGTGGTATGCACAGAAGAAAGAAAGTTTGCGTATTCTGTGGAAAAGACAATGTGATCGATTACAAGGACACAGCAAAGCTTAAGAAGTTCGTTTCTGAGAGCGGCAAGATCCTTCCCAGACGTATCACAGGTAACTGCGCAAAGCACCAGAGAGAGCTTACATCTGCTATTAAGAGAGCAAGACATCTTGCACTTATGCCTTACGAGGCAGAGTAATAGCAATAGCTATTTCAAGTGATTATAGAGACACTCACTAGATTTATTCTATTGAGTGTCTTTTTTTGTACACCTTAGGAAGTAAAATTAAAAATGCAGAAATTTAGAAGAGTAAAGTAAGTTTCCTCGAAATTAAAATCTGTGTTATCATATATAAGTAAAAATAGCGGTACCTCACGCTTTACGATGGAGAGGAATATGCAGAAAAACAGAATTAGGCTTAAAGGAAAACTCAAGACATTTCTATATATTTTCATCTATCTTGGAATACTTCTGGCGCTTGTTACGATAGCTGTCCTGACGGTTGATTTTACGGCGGGACTGATTGTGGCGGCTTTTGCGCTTTTGTATTTTATGGCTGTTATCTATTTGGATTTTTATAACAAGCCCATCATAATGAACGAGCTTATAAGCTTTGCCACGGAGTATGGACAGATTCAGAAGAGATTGTTAAGAGATCTTGATCTGCCTCATGCACTGCTTGATGATTCGGGTAGAGTTGTTTGGACAAATACAGCTTTTGAGAAGGCTATTCATCAGGAGAAGGGATTCCATAAATCCATAACAGCACTTTTCCCTAATATAACTACGGACAAATTCCCGGAGGGAGAGGAAGAGGTGCATCAGGATGTTACCTTTGAGGATAACTCCTATGTCCTTAAGATGAAAAAGATATCCCTTGATGAGATGGCTGCAAACAGCGATATTATCGATGCTTCCGGATATGAAGGTTTCCTTATAGCGGTTTATTTATTTGATGAGACAGCCCTCAGACTTGCAATCAATGAGGTTGATTCACAGAGTCTTGCAGCGGGACTTATCTATATTGATAACTACGACGAAGCTCTTGAAAGCGTAGAGGAAGTTAGGAGATCTTTGCTGACAGCGCTTATAGACAGAAAAATAAATAAGTATATCGCCACCTGTGACGGTATTGCCAAGAAGATTGAGAAGGATAAGTACTTCATTGTAATGCCCAAGAAATCGGCGCAGTATCTGAAGGAAGTTCGCTTCGATATCTTAGAGGATGTTAAGACTGTAAATATCGGTAATGAGATGGCAGTTACGCTTAGTATCGGTATGGGACTTGATGGTCTGTCCTATTCTCAGAATTATGAATTTGCCCGTAACGCCATAGACCTTGCTCTTGGTAGAGGCGGAGATCAGGCGGTTGTTAAGACTCCTGATGAGATCATGTACTTTGGCGGTAAGAGTCAGAAGGTTGAGAAGAGTACCAGAGTTAAGGCCAGAGTTAAGGCTCACGCCCTTAAGGAGATCATCAACAGTAAGGATACCGTTATTGTTATGGGTCACAGAATCGGTGATGTTGACAGCTTTGGCTCATCCGTTGGTATCTACAGAATAGCTAAGACTTTGGATAGAAAGTGCCACATAGTTCTCAATGATGTGACTAATTCCATGAAGCCGCTGGTTGATCTTTTCAAAGGTAATCCTGAATACGAGCAGGATATGATCATTAATAATCAGCAGGCCATTGATATTGCAGGTAATAATGCGGTTCTTGTGGTTGTGGATGTAAATAAGCCCAGCATAACTGAGTGTCCTGAACTTCTCAAGTTCTGTAAGACTATAGTTGTGCTTGATCACCACAGACAGAGTACGGAAGTTATTGAAAATGCCACTCTTTCTTATGTTGAACCCTATGCATCAAGTGCCTGCGAGATGGTTTCAGAGGTTTTACAGTACATTGATGAAGCTGTAAAGATAAGGCCCGAAGAAGCTGACAGTATGTATTCCGGAATTATGGTTGATACCAATAATTTCATGAATAAGACAGGTGTACGTACCTTTGAAGCGGCTGCTTTTCTTAGAAGAAACGGTGCTGACGTAACAAGAGTAAGGAAGCTTTTCAGAGAGGATGCTACAGAGTACAAGGCAAAAGCCGATGCTGTAAGTCAGGCAGAGATTTATCGCGGAGCCTATGCGATTTCTGTTTGTGATTCAAATGATCTGCAGAGTCCTACTATAATTGCGGCTCAGGCTGCCAATGAGCTCCTTAATATCAAGGGAGTAAGGGCAAGCTTTACATGTACCCAGTATCAGAATCAGATATATGTAAGTGCCAGATCCATTGACGAAGTAAATGTACAGATCATCATGGAGAAGCTTGGAGGCGGCGGACATATCAGTTCCGCAGGCTGTCAGTTTGAAGGAATCTCCGTTGATGAAGCTATAACAATGGTAAAGAACCAGCTTGATGCGATGATCGAAGCAGGCGAGCTGATATAAAAGTTTGGAGGAGAAGGATAATGGAAATAATTTTGTTAGAGGACGTTAAGTCTCTTGGAAAAAAGGGAGATATTGTTAAGGTAAGTGATGGATACGCATCCAATTTCATTTTACCTAAAAAGCTGGGCGTTGAAGCAAATAAAGCTAATCTGAATGATCTTAAGAATCAGAAAAAGCGCGAGGAAAAAGAGGCCCAGGAGCTTCTTGAGAGCATGAAGGAGCTTGCAAAAGAAATAGAGAAGGCTAACGTAAAGGTTACCATGAAGGCAGGCGAGGGCGGAAGAGTTTTCGGTTCTGTTTCTTCCAAGGAGATCGTTGCTGAGGCAAAGAAGCAGTGCGGTCTTAGCCTTGATAAGAAAAAGGTTCAGCTGCCTGAACCTATCCGTTCCTTTGGTACAACTGAGGTGCCTGTAAAGCTGCATCCTCAGGTTACTGCAATCCTCAGGGTTTCTGTTACGGAGGCTTAAGAAATGCCCGAAGAGAATTTAGTACAGCGCACAATGCCAAACAGTCTTGAGGCAGAGCAGTCGGTTGTGGGAGCTATGCTGATAGACAGGGATGCCATTCAGGTTGCATCAGAGATGCTGCATCCGGATGACTTCTACAACAGGCAGCTGGGTATGCTTTTTGAAGCGATGGTAGAGCTTTATAAAGATGGAACGCCTGTTGATAATGTGACGCTTCAGAATCATTTAAAAGAGAAGAATGCGCCGCCGCAGGTGTACAACATGGATTACATCCTTGGGATGGCAAGTAGTGTTCCCACCTCGGCCAATGTGAAATATTATGCGGAGATAGTTCGCGATAAGAGTAAGCTCAGAGAGCTTATTCATTCCTGCCAGGATATTATAAATAATTGTTTCCAGGACAGCACAGAGCTTGAGGCACTTATGAATGATACGGAGAAGGAAATTTTCCGCATCACGCAGCTTAGTAACAGCGGCGAGTTCGTGCCCATAAGTGAGATAGTCATGAACGCCCTCAATAAGATTGAGATGGCAAGTAAACTGCAGGGAACAGTTACAGGTCTTGCCACAGGATTTACTGATCTTGATTATAAGACAGCAGGCTTCCAGCCTTCGGATCTGATACTTATCGCAGCCCGTCCTTCCATGGGAAAAACGGCGTTTGTTCTTAACATCGCTCAGCACATGGCTTTCCATCAGGGTAAAACCGTTGCGGTATTTTCACTGGAAATGTCAAAGGAGCAGCTGGTAAACCGTCTTATGTCCATGGAATCACACGTTGATTCGCAGCACATCCGTACCGGTAACATGACAGATATGGACTGGGAGAACCTGATTGAGAGTGCGGATCTCATCGGAAGATCCAATCTTATCATTGATGATACGCCGGGTATCTCAATCCAGGAGCTTCAGTCAAAGTGCCGTAAGTACAAGATGGAGCACAACCTGCACATCATAATGATCGACTATTTGCAGCTTATGAGCGGAAGCGGTAAGCGTTCTGCTGAGTCAAGACAGCAGGAGGTATCAGAGATTTCAAGAGCACTGAAGGCTCTTGCCCGTGAGCTTAACGTACCCGTTGTTGCACTGTCACAGCTCTCCCGTGCGGTTGAGTCAAGACCTGATCACAGACCTATGATGTCTGACCTTCGTGAGTCCGGTGCCATCGAGCAGGACGCAGATATGGTTATGTTCATATACAGAGATGATTATTACAATAAGGATACCGACAGAAAAGGTGTGTCCGAGATAATCATTGCAAAACAGAGAAACGGCCCGATAGGAACAGTAGAGCTTGCATGGCTTCCTGAATTTACGAAGTTTGCAAATCTTGAGCCGTCATACAGAAGAAGTGGTCAAGAATAATATCCCCTCATCCGTCACTTCGTGACACCTTCCCCCCAAGGGGAAGGCAGGGAAAAGAAAAGCCTTCCCCCAAGGGGAAGGCAAGGAAAAGAAAAGCCCCCCAAGGGGAAGGCAGGGAAAAGAAAAGCCTTCTCCCTCTGGGGGAAGGTGTCAGCGAAGCTGACGGATGAGGGCAATAAAAAATCCGAAGCGAAAGCTTCGGATTTTCTTGTTTACATTTGCAATTTGCAATTAGCCCTGTGAAATAGCTGAAACGGGGCACTGAGCTGCACAAGAACCGCAATCGATGCATGTATCAGGATCGATGTTGAACTGTGTGTCACCCTGAGAAATAGCAGAAACAGGGCACTGACCTGCACAAGAACCGCAGCTGATGCAACTATCACTAATAACGTATGCCATATCAAAAATCTCCTTCCTGAATAAAAAGTTTGTAATACTTTTAGGATCGGCAGATGCCGCTGCCAATCAGTATTACCTACTACAGAGACTATGATAATATAATTGAATATTTTACGCAAGCAATTTAGCGATAACTTTTATCAATGAAGCGTTTGTTTATAAAAGATTTATTCTTTTTATATTTTCGTTATTTTGTTTAGAAAAATTATCATTCTGAAGGCCTTAGAAATGGCTTGAATTCGTTGACTTTGCGAAATCACAATGTTAGAATTTAAATTGCGCGTAGTGCGTACATTAGCGATTTTACGGCATAGGTGTGTAAAAGCTTAACATGCCTATCCTGGGAATCCAAGACCAAGTAATCGTAGGAATTCCGGTTTTTTCTTTGCCCCTATGATTACAATACACTATTAAAGGTAGGAGGAATAGAAATGGCAAGAAACATGAAAACCATGGACGGTAACGAAGCTGCTGCATATGCATCATATGCGTTCACTGAAGTTGCTGCCATGTACCCGATCACTCCTTCATCAGTTATGCCTGAGCATGTTGATGAGTGGGCTACTGCCGGCAAGAAGAACATCTTCGGTCGTACAGTACAGATCACAGAAATGCAGTCAGAGGCAGGTGCAGCAGGTGCTGTACACGGATCTCTTGTAGCAGGTGCTCTTACATCTACTTACACTGCATCACAGGGACTTCTTCTTATGATCCCTGACATTTACAAAGTAGCTGGTGAGAGACTTCCCGGCGTATTCAACGTATCAGCTCGTTGCGTAGCTTCACATGCGCTGAATATCTTCGGTGATCACTCTGACGTTTATGCATGCCGCCAGACAGGTGCTGCAATGCTCTGCAGCTCAAGCGTACAGGAGGTTATGGATCTTACACCTGTATCTTACATGGCTGCTATCGAAGGAAAACTTCCTTTCATTAATTTCTTTGACGGTTTCCGTACTTCACACGAAATCCAGAAGATCGAAGTTTGGGATTACAAGGATCTCGATGAGATGGTTAATCACGAGGCAATTGACGAGTTCAAGGCTAACGCTCTTAACCCGAATCATCCTCGTCAGATGGGTTCAGCTCAGAACCCTGATATCTTCTTCCAGGCAAGAGAAGCTTGCAACACAGGTTATGATGAGCTTCCTGCAATTGTTCAGAAGTACATGGACAAGGTTAATGCTAAGCTTGGAACAGATTACAAGCTCTTTAACTACTACGGAGCAGCAGACGCTGAGACAATCATCGTTGCTATGGGTTCCGTAAACGATACAATCGAGGAGACAATCGACTACCTTGCTAAGCAGGGTCAGAAGGTCGGCGTTGTAAAGGTTAGACTTTATCGTCCTTTCGATGCTAAGGCTCTTGTTGATGTTATTCCCGCAAGTGTTAAGAGAATCGCAGTTCTTGACAGAACAAAGGAGCCCGGTTCTTACCGTGAGCCTCTTGCTCTTGATGTTATTGCAGCTCTTAAGGGCACTAAGTTTGAGTCAGTTCCTGTTATGTGCGGACGTTATGGTCTTGGCTCTAAGGATACTACTCCTGAGCAGATCGTTGCTGTTTACAACAACACAGATAAGGAACAGTTCACAATCGGTATCAATGATGATGTAACACATCTTTCACTTGATGCAGGTGCTCCCCTTGTTACAACTCCCGAGGGAACAACAAACTGTAAGTTCTGGGGTCTTGGTGCTGACGGTACTGTTGGTGCTAACAAGAACTCCATCAAGATCATTGGTGATAACACAGACATGTATGCTCAGGCATACTTTGATTATGACTCTAAGAAGTCAGGCGGTGTTACAATGTCTCACCTCAGATTTGGTAAGACTCCTATCAAGTCAACTTACCTCATCAAGAAGGCTAACTTTGTAGCTTGCCACAATCCTTCATATATCCGCAAGTTCAACATGGTTCAGGAGCTTGTTGATGGAGGATCATTCCTTCTTAACTGCCCTTGGACAGTAGATCAGCTTGAGACTGAGATTCCCGGACAGGTTAAGAAGTTCATGTATGACCACAAGATCAACTTCTATATCATGAACGGTTCTAAGATCGGTGTTGAAGTAGGTATGGGTCCTACAAGAATTAACACAATCCTTCAGTCTGCATTCTTCAACATCACAAAGATCATTCCTGAAGAAGATGCGATCAAGTTCATGAAGGATGCTGCTCAGAAGACATACGGCCGTAAGGGTGAAGATGTCGTTAAGAAGAACTGGGATGCTATCGATGCCGGTGCTGATCCTAAGAACCTTATCAAGGTTGAGATTCCTGAAAGCTGGAAGGACGCTAAGGACGAAGGTCTTGAGTTCACAGAAGCTAAGGGCGATCGTAAGGACGTTGTTGATTTCGTTAACAACATCCAGTCCAAGGTTAATTCTCAGGAAGGTAACACTCTTAAGGTTTCTGACCTTCTTCCTTATGTTGACGGTTCTACACCTAGTGGATCTGCTGCATTCGAGAAGAGAGGTATTGCAGTTAACGTTCCGAAGTGGGATGCTACAAAGTGCGTAGAGTGTGGATTCTGCTCACTCGTTTGTCCTCACGCTGCAATCAGAACAGTTGCTCTTACAGATGAAGAAGTTGCAAATGCTCCTGAAGGACTTCAGACAAAGGATCTCAACGGAGTTCCCGGATACAAGTTCTCAGTTGTTATCTCTGCACTTGATTGTACAGGATGTGGCTCATGTGCTAATGTCTGCGTTGGTAACAAGGCCGGCGAGACACTTAAGATGGGTGCTATCGCTGATAATAAGGATGAGCAGAAGTACTTCGACTATGCTGTTAAGACTCCTGTTAAGACAGAAGTTGTTGAGAAGCTTAAAGAGACAACAATCAGAGGTTCACAGTTCAAGCAGCCTCTCCTTGAGTTCTCAGGCGCTTGCGCAGGTTGTGGTGAGACACCTTATGTTAAGCTTGTTACTCAGCTCTTTGGTGACAGAATGTACGTTGCTAACGCTACAGGATGTACATCAATCTGGGGTAACTCCTCACCTTCAACACCTTACACAGTAAATGCTAAGGGTCAGGGTCCTGCATGGGATAACTCACTGTTCGAGGATAATGCTGAGTTTGGTTTCGGTATGGTTCTTGCACAGAACGCTCTCCGTGATGCTATCAAGGAGAAGGTAGAAGAGATCGTTGCAGCAGGCGGTTCTGCTAAGGATGCTGCTCAGAAGTATCTCGATACATTTACAAACGGCGCAACAAACACAGCTGCTACAGAAGAGCTCGTAGCTGCACTTGCAGGCGACAGCTCAGATGCTGCTAAGTATGTTGTTAAGAATAAAGACTTTGCCGCTAAGAAGTCACAGTGGATCTTCGGTGGTGACGGATGGGCATTCGATATCGGATTCGGTGGTCTCGATCACGTACTTGCTTCCGGTAAGGATGTAAACGTTCTCGTTGTTAACACTGAGGTTTACTCAAATACAGGCGGACAGTCTTCAAAGGCTACACCTACAGGTGCTGTTGCACAGTTCGCAGCAGGTGGTAAGGAGATCAAGCAGAAGGATCTCGCTTCTATCGCAATGAGCTATGGTTATGTATATGTTGCTCAGATCGCTATGGGTGCTGATATGAACCAGACACTTAAGGCAATCGCAGAGGCAGAGGCATATCCGGGACCTTCACTCATCATCGCTTATGCTCCTTGTATCAACCAGGGTCTTAAGGCCGGCATGAACAAGGTTATGGACGAAGAGAAGAAGGCAGTTGCTACAGGTTACTGGCATATGTTCAGATTCAATCCTGCAGCAGAGAAGAAGTTCTCACTTGACAGCAAGGCTCCTACAGAGGAGTATCAGGACTTCCTTGACGGTGAGGTTAGATACCTTTCACTTAAGCTCAAGAATCCTGAGAGAGCACAGAAGCTCTATGCTAAGTCCAAGGAGAATGCTCAGGAGCGTCTTGCATACCTGAACAAGCTCGTTACTCTCTATGATAACTAATCTGACAAAAACAGATTGAGAGCAAAAAGAAGCTCCGGCGAGAAATCGCCGGAGCTTTTATAATGTCATAAATGAAATTGTTTAAATGCGATGAAGACAAGTATCAGATGCCTGCAAGCTTCTGTATAGCTTCATCCTTAATGATTATCTGATAGTGTTCATTAAAATACTGTTCGCTGATGGATGAAGATGTCTCTGGCTTACCATACTCGGAGAGAACTGTGCACAGCTTCTTAAGAGTAGTTGCAGATGCTCCGTCGGGATGGATGAGAAGGAAAAGCTTGCCATCCTTATCGCTCTTGTAAAGAGTATTGCGGACACTCACCTCTGCATTATTCATTGCTGAGAAATTCATCACATCATGCATGGATCCAAATGAGAATAAGAAGAAGGGATCTGCAGCAGCAGGTTTTCCTGCGGTTCTCATCTGATTAGGCGATCTCTTGGCAGTTCCTTCAGCAGGAGCTGAATCAGCATCTCTAAGCTTTTTAAAGAGATTCATGATATCTGTATCACCGTCCTCCTCTTCTTCAGTATATGAGCCTGAAACCTCGCTCTGAAGAGCAGGTGAGAAATTGGCGAATCTGGTATCAAGTTCTTCAGGATCTTCAACCTTTGTTATTATAAGAACGATGCACTCTGAATTTATCGGAACAGCCTCAATCATAAGAGGGATATCTTCTGCATCAAAGCCAAACTGGTAATTAGCCTGCTGCATCATATCGCGGAATAAGTCTTTTGCTTTATCTGTTCCATACGCAAGCTCGCTTATTTTGAGCTGTCTGCTTGCGAGATCATCTTTTGTAAGTGTGCATCGGATCTGATAATCATTAACGCGTTCGATTTTCATGCGATGCCCTCCCTAAATAACATAAATTATTAAGTAATTAGTAGAATATTAAAGGAAACGTTGATGTGTGTCAATAGATGTATCGGCATGTTTTAAAATTTCATATATAAGCCCAATTCTTAGAAAATAATTAAATTTTGATTAAGATGCTTGATTTTGTTATCGGCGTCGTGTATAGTACAAAACCGTGGTGCCTCTGCGACACAGTATCGGGGGAGGAGGCATGATAACTACAGATTGATTTTACAGCGTTTCACCGTATCTGGTGGAATGTCTTACAAGCTCATCCAACAATCGTTGGAGAGAAATCACCGAAATTTTTTTAATAATTCAAACACAAACTATCCGTTTTTATGGCGGAATATTAATTATTTTTATTTATTCGGTACTGCAGTGGCACCAGTTGTCAATTTAATAGAAGGTTTACAGGCGGGAATGTGTTTTGGCACAGTATTCAGACTTATGCCGGGTTTGGGAAATTATCACGTAAACTCCTTATGGAAAAGAAACCTGACCCCTTAGAAAATTCAGTCAACGCGTTATTTGCGGCAGGTCCCCACCCAAAGCGTTTTTGCGCGTAATTATGCGCCTGTAACCTCAATTAAATGGCTATTATATATTCATTTATGATATAATGTAGGGCGATTGGAAGGAGCTGGTTTTATTAATGAAAAAGAAAGTTATGCCGGTGATTATTATAATCGCCCTTATTTTAATTATTGGACTGATTTACGGGGCACAGATAGCAATCGAGAAATTTTCATATTCCAAGACTCAGGCAGATCTAAACGAATATTATGGAATTTCAAGTGAGCAGGATGTGGCTATTATATATAACGATTCTGTTTTAGAGGATAAGGCAGTAAAAAAAGACGGTGTTTATTACCTCGATTATAATCTGGCAAAGAGCGTTCAGGGTAATAAGTTCTATTACGGCGAGGCAGATCAGACGCTTTTCTATACTACTCCAAGTGCCACCTATACCACAAAAATTGGTGAGTCTTCCTGGACTTCCACAAATGGTGAGAGCGGAGATGCAGGCTATACTATTTCCTATGTGGATGGAGAAAAGCTCTACATCGCTCTTGGCTATTTAAAGGCCTTTACAGATTTGGACTATCAGGTATTTGCTTCGCCTGACAGAATAAGACTTTACGCAGGAAGCTATGAGCAGACTCTTGCTAAGGTAAAGAAAAAGACAGCTGTTCGCGTACTTGGCGGTATAAAGAGCGATGTTGTTTCTTATGTTGAAGGCGGAATGGCCGTTGTTACCAACCAGATGGATGAATGGTCTGAGATCATCACCTGGGATGCTCACAAGGGTTACGTTGAGAATAAGTATCTTGATTTTATGGGCACCGGCGAAGTTACCAAGGCTGCCATAGAGGCAGAGAATCCTGAAGGACTTGCAGAAAGCCCCATTGAGACAGCTGCAGGAAGCCTGCCTGCACCGGCTGGTCTTAAAGACTATACTACTGTAAGACTTGATGGCAAGGTGAATATTGGATTCCATCCTATTGCAGGAGCTGCCGGTAATGCAACAATTGACGGAGTGATTGCGCCTACAAAATCTTTGAATGTACTTGCGCCTACATGGTTTACCATAAGTGATAACGAAGGTACAGTTGTAAGTTATGCCACAAGGGATTATGTATCTACAGCCCATGCTAACGGAATGCAGGTTTGGGGCGTTCTTGATAATTTTAATTCCGGTAACCAGATCGATACTGTGGCAATTTTGTCTCATGAAGCATCCAGAGCGAATGTGATTTCGCAGCTCATTGCTTATGCACAGGAATATGAGATTGATGGTATCAATGCGGACTTAGAGCAGATAAATGAAAGCTGCGGACCGGATTATCTGCAGTTTATGAGAGAACTTTCCGTAGCCTGCAGGCAGAACGGCCTTGTTTTCTCAATAGATGATTATGTACCTATGGATTTTAATGATCATTATGATCTTGTGGAGCAGGGCGAGATTGCCGATTACGTGGTGATCATGGGCTATGATGAGCACTACGGCGGATCTGATGAAGCCGGCTCAGTTGCTTCTATCGGCTATGTTCAGGGAGGCATCGAGAAGGCTCTTACAATGGTTCCTGCAGAAAAACTTGTAAATGCCATTCCTTTCTATACAAGAGTGTGGACTACATCAGGCGGAGAGGTTTCAAGTAAGGCTCTTCACATGGACGGTGCCACAAATATTATCAATCAGTATGGCATGGAGATGAACTGGGATGAGGAGACATGCCAGTACTACGGTGAAGTAACGGATTCAAACGGTGCACTTATTCAACTGTGGAATGAGGAATCCCGTTCCATAGAGGTTAAGCTTAGTGTAATGCAGGCAGCAGGAATCGCCGGCGTTGCTGAGTGGGCCCTTGGTTTTGAGAATGCCGAAGTATGGGATGTAATTGCTGCTTATATGGCGCAGTGATCCTGTTAGAAAGAAGTACAATGGATACAATAGTTGAAGTAATTGACGAAGAAAATATAGATGAGGGTGCCCTTGAAGTTTTAAAAAAGGCAGGCAGTATTATTAAAGATGGCGGTCTTGTGGCTTTTCCCACAGAGACGGTTTACGGACTTGGAGGCGATGCACTTAATCCCCAGTCTTCAATGAAAATCTATGCTGCAAAGGGCAGACCTTCAGATAATCCGCTTATAGTTCATGTAGCGGATATGGAATCCATAAAAAAGATAGTAAAAGAGATTCCGGATGCGGGATATAAGCTGGCCGAGAAGTATTGGCCGGGGCCCCTTACAATGATAATGAATAAATCCGATGCGGTTCCCTATGAGACCACTGGCGGACTTGATACAGTTGCTATCAGAATGCCAAGCAATAAGATAGCAGCAGAGCTTATAAGATGCGCGGGTGGATATATTGCAGCACCAAGCGCCAATATATCAGGAAGACCAAGCCCCACAGAAGCTAAGTACTGCGTGGAGGATTTAAGCGGCAGGGTTGAGATGATAATAGACGGCGGAGCAGTGGGAATAGGACTTGAATCCACTATTATTGATCTCACTTCGGATGTGCCCATGATACTCAGACCCGGGTATATTACAAAAGAAAATCTTACTGAGCTTCTTGGAGATGTCAGTGTTGATAAGACAATCCTTGATGCCAATTCCAAGGCAGCACCCAAGGCTCCGGGAATGAAATACAGACACTACGCACCAAAGGGAGACCTTACTATAGTTGAGGGCGATTCCCAGAAGGTAGCAGAGTATATAAACGGCGAGCTTAAAAAGGCTAAAGGGCAGGGATTAAAGACAGGAGTCATAGCAACCAGTGAGTCAGCTCCCCTGTATAATGCCGATATAGTAAAAATCGCCGGCAGCAGGGATGATGAAGAGGAGATAGCTCATAATCTTTTCAGTATTCTTAGGCAGTTCGATGATGAGGAAGTTAATCTGATGTTTTCAGAGAGCTTTGATGATACAGGTATCGGGCAGGCCATTATGAACAGACTTTTAAAGGCAGCAGGACACAAGGTTGTAAGAGTCTGAGCGATAAATGTAAAAGTGATGCGCAGGTTTAGATACGCCTGCCATAGCTAATAGAGGAGGATGAAAAAATGATAGCACTTGGAAGTGATCACGGCGGATATGACTGCAAGCAGGTTGTAATCGCATATCTCGAGGAGAAAGGAATCGAATACAAGGATTTTGGTACCTATGATACTAATTCCTGCGATTATCCTATTTTTGGAAAAAAGGCAGCAGAGGCTGTTGCCAGTGGCGAGTGTGAAAAGGGTATCGTTATCTGTACCACCGGAATCGGCATTTCAATAGTTGCCAACAAGGTTAAGGGAATCAGATGCGCTCTTTGCAGCGAGCCTCATTCAGCAAGACTTACAAGAGAGCACAATGATGCAAATGTGCTTGCCATGGGCGGAGCACTTATAGGTCCTGATATGGTGGTTGATATCGTAGATACATTCTTAAATACACCTTTCTCAGGCCTTGAAAAGCATTCACGAAGGATATCAGAGATAACAGATATGGAGGAGTGATATGAAAAGGGAGGATTATATTTCCTGGGATGAGTATTTCATGGGAGTTGCCAAGCTTGCGGCTATGAGATCCAAGGATCCCAGCACACAGGTTGGGACCTGTATTGTCAGCGGCGACAATAAGATTTTGTCCATGGGCTACAATGGTTTTCCTGTTGGCTGTGATGATGACGATTTTCCTTGGGAGAGAGACGGAGAGGATGAGCTTTCAACCAAGTATCCTTTTGTAACTCACAGCGAATTAAACGCGATCCTTAATTACAGGGGAGGAAGCTTAGAGGGTGCTAAGCTTTATGTTTCTCTTTTCCCTTGCAATGAATGTGCCAAGGCTATTATTCAGGCAGGCATCCGCACTGTTGTATATGACAGCGACAAATACGCATCTTCAGCTGCAACAAGAGCATCTAAGAGAATGTTTGATGCAGCCGGTGTGAAATATTATCCCTACCAGAGATCCGGGAAGAATATCCATATAGAGATTTAAGTGTGAGACCATGCACGGCTGCGTCAGTTGCAGAAGTGCAGGTCGATACTATTTAGTAAAAGGGGAGACGTTGTGAAAAAGTTTCCGGGGAGAGTCTTAAGCTGTCTGCTTTTACTGGGGCTTCTTGGCGTATCTGCCAATTATTCAATAAATGTCAGAGCGACGGAGGCTACCAAAAAGGCGCTTGAGGAAGCGAAGCAGAAGCTTGAAGACACAAAAGGTCAGCTGAGTGATACCAAGGATCAGCTGGACGACAAAAAAGAAGATATCAGTAATCTTAATAAACAAAAAAGTCAGCTGGAGAACAAGCTGGACGATCTTAATGAGCAGCTCACAGAGGTTAGTAATAACCTGACTGATCTTGAAAACAAGATTGATGATAAGGAAAATGAGATTGCCAATACCGAGGCGGAGCTTGAGGTTGCTATTGATACCAAGGACGCCCAGTATGCATCCATGAAAAAGAGAGTTCAGTTCATTTATGAGAATCAGGATGTTCTTCTTTATGATATGCTGCTTGGAAATGAGAGCTTTGGAGATTTCCTTAATCAGAAGGATCTAATTAAAGCTCTGTCTGCATATGACAGAAAAATGTTAGAGGAATATATGCAGACTTGCGAGGATATCTCGGATAAAAAGGATAAGCTCAATAACGAGAAGGCTGAGCTTGATGAATATAAAGTCCAGGTAGAAGCAGAGCAGAGCCGTGTTTCAGGACTTGTCAGTTCCACAAGCGGAAATATCAAAAAGTACAAGCAGGATATTTCAACAGCGGAGGAAGAAGCTCAGTCCATAGAAAATAAAGCAAGAGAGTTTGAGGAGCTTGCAGAGTCACAAAGTGATGATGTTAAAAAGCTGGAAGCCAAGCTGGCAGAAGAAATCAGATTGTCAAAGCTGGCAAAGAGTTCCAAGTGGAGAAATATTTCTGAGGTCACATTTGCAGAGGGCGACAGATACCTTCTTGCAAATCTGATATATTGTGAGGCCGGCGCCGAGCCCTATGAGGGCAAGGTTGCAGTCGGCGCAGTTGTAATCAACAGAGTGCTCAGTTCCGTATATCCGGATACCGTGGTTGGCGTTATTTATCAGTCAAGCCAGTTTTCACCTGTGGGAAGCGGACGTCTTGCACTTGCGCTTGCAAACGGAAGCGCAACAGAGTCTTGTTATCAGGCAGCAGATGCCGCCATGAGCGGAGTCACAAACGTAGGTAACTGCGTTTATTTCAGAACTCCGATACCGGGACTTACCGGCATAAACATTGGCGGACATGTATTTTACTAAAATCAGGTATTCTGTGAAATGGCCTTGATTATGGGAGCTTCCAGGGCAGAGATGCTGTTTTCATAAATGGCATCCATAAGGTCCCCCAGAGAAGTCAGCGCTTTTTTCAAAAGGCGTTCATCGATAAGCTTTTGCTCAAAGGCTTCTGAGAGTTCATCAAGGTCAAGGATTCGGATTTTTCCATCGGGATAAATAACTACGTCTGCAAGAAGGTCAAAGGTCAGGATGGAGTTTTCCTCCGGGCCCTGCTGATAATCCACAATGTCGCAGTACCAGTACATAAGAGTGGAGTCAGCTCTGTAGAATTTGCTTATTTTATAGCCTCTTTTCAGGTAGTAGCAGGAATATCCATGGGACAGATCAGAACGCGGATGGATTGCGTTCCAGGACGTGACGATAGTATTTTCGTCGCATTGCAGAATGTGATCATCCTTAAGCAGGATGCATTCGTTTGGAATAACACGTTTACGATAAAGTACTGGGTGGTCCATAATTCCCCCAATCTGCGCATTTGCGCTTTTTATTAAGAAACGGTTTTAGGTTAGAAAAATATTACCGCGATGACACGCATAAGTCAATTGATTTAGGGTGCTTATAGAAATGAAGAAAACAATAATCAAGATTTTTTATACGATTGCCGTCTTTGTGCTTTCGTTATTCATAATAGGACACTTCAGTAATAAAGAGACTGTGGACATGACAGCTCAGATGGGTGCTCCTACATTTCCCACAATTTCCTTTTTAGAAAGCGGAAAAGAGATCAATTTACTTCATGGATACTCCTCGGAGCTTGAAGTAAACCACGTAAGAGGCACAGTGCTTCCAATTGATGCCGGAAGAAACATTGCTTTTAATATGAATACCTACGGTACTTTCATTTCAGGGCTTCGCTTTGAGGTGAGACAGGTATCGGGAGATGGTCTTGTTGAGAATTCCGATATTACAAACATCACTCAGAAGGACGATATCATCACGGGATCATTCCAGCTTAAGGATCTGATTGATGCAAATCAGGAATACATGCTGGTTATGCTATGTAATGTAAATGATGAGCCGGTGCGCTATTACACGAGAATTATCTGGTCTGAAACAGGCGAAAAATATAATGTATCAGATGAGATTAAGTTTGTCACAGATTTCCACAACATGACCTTTGATAAGCAGGGTTCCACAGAGGAGCTTTCCAAGTATCTGGAATCTAACTCTGATGGAGATAACACCACCTTTAGTCATGTGACTATTCACAGCAGTTATGATCAGGTAACCTGGGGCGATCTTAATATCACATCCCATACAGAGCCGCTTATTGAGGTGTCGGATATTCATTCTCAAACAGCGGTACTTAGGCTCTATTATCAGCTTATTCAGAAAACAAAAGCGGGAGAAGATAAGCTCTACAACGTCACAGAGAACTTCCGCGTAAGATATACCACAGACAGAATATACCTTCTTGGCTATGACAGGAAGATGAATTATGTATTTAACGGCGATAAGTCTGATTTTTCCGATAATGTTATAAATCTATGGATTTCAGACAGTAATCTCCCCTTTAAGGAGAGTGATGGCGGTAACGCTGTAGCTTTTGTCAGCGAGGACAGACTTTACGTCTATAACAGTACTGACAATAAGATGGCGTTGGCCTTCGGCTTTTATAATGATGAATACAATGATGAGCGCACAAGATGGCAGGCTAACAGAATCCATATCCTGAATGTGGATGAGACAGGAAATGTGCAGTTTGCAGTCTCGGGATACATGAATCGCGGCGACCACGAGGGAAAAGTGGGAATAGCGGTTTACGGATATGATTCTCAGTTGAACACCATTGAGGAGCAGGTCTTCATTCCAGTAAATTTCCATCAGGATATTTTGCAGGCTTATAACGATAAGATGCTCTATGCGGGAACAAGCGGTAATCTTTTCTTCATGCTTGAAGGAAATGTTTATATGGTTAATCTGTCCACCAGAGAGCAGAAGAAGCTTATCGAGAATATCTCAGATGACAGATATTGTATCTCTCAGTCAGGCAGCAGTATTGCATGGCAGGATGAGGACAGGAAAACAGTTAATATCATGGATCTCTCCACGCAGGCACAGTCTGAGATTGAAGCTGAAGCGGGAGATTTCATCAGAGTTCTTGGCTTTATGGGAGAGGATCTGACCTATGGCCTTGTCCATGAATCCGATGTCCACAGCGATCAGATGGGTTCACTCATCTATGGAATGTACAAGATATGCATCGTTGACAGTGAGGGCAGTATTCTTGAGAACTATAATCCCGGCGAAGCCCTTGTTACCAATGTATCCATTGAAGATAACGTCATAAGGATAAACAGGGCAAATTGGAATCCTGAGACTGAGCTTTTTGAAAGCGTGATGGACGATCAGATAATGAGCACCATAAAGACAGAGAAGGGCAGTAATTATCTGACTGTGGCAGCGACAGAGGATTATAAGAATCTTCTTGAGATCATGCTTAAGAGCAACATGAATGTTAAGACACTGAGATCTGTTACACCGAATATGACTTTGTATGAGGGCAGCAGGGAAGTAATCGCAGCCAGCGACCGAAATATGGATGCAAGTCCTTATTACTATGTCTACAACATGGACGGAGCAATGAGCATCTGCGATAATCCTTCGGATGCCATAAATGATGCTTATAATAATCCCGGCGTAGTTGTTGATGATTATGGCAAATATGTTTGGTACAGAGGTAATCTCCTTAAAGCAAATCAGATCATGTATATTACGAATCTGGCAGAGGAGTGGGAGAATATGCCCGGGGATAATTCCACAGCAGTTTGCCTTGACCTTATTCTTCAGCACAAGGGTATAAGCGTAAATGTTCAGTCTATGCTGGATCAGGGAAAAACTACTCTTGATATCCTGGGAGATAATCTGGTATCAGCCAGAATCCTTGATCTTGACGGATGTCCCATGGAGGCCATGCTTTACTATGTTAATCAGGATATTCCTGTAATGGCTACCATGAATGACGGAAGCAGTATGATGATCATAGGCTTTAACGATCTTAATACTGTGCTACTTGAGCCAACTAAGGGAGAAGTTTACAAGCTTGGAAGAAATGATACCGCCACACTTTTCCAAAATAACGGTAATCATTTCGTAACCTACATGCAGGTTCAGAACAATTGATAATATAGAGAGAATAAAAAGGAGGGCCATATCACAGCTAAGTGATATGGTCCTCCGTTATTTTGTCTTTATGTTTGCCGGGAACTAAGAAGTCCTGCAAATGTTTTTCTGAGATTACTCAGTAAGCTCGCCTGCGTTGTATCTTGCAATAATGCTGTTGATACGCTCAACAGGATTAAGAAGATCGCTGATTGATGCATCATGGTTAAGTGTATCGATGAGGTAAGCGATGTACTTACTCATATCGCAGCTGATATACCAATCTCTTGCAAGAAGCTCAGGTGTCTGATAGATGAGGTTGGTTGTAAGTACTCTGTCGATAAGTCCTTCTTCATAAGCCTTATCGAAGATCTCAAGACCGCTGGTGAAAAGACCAAAGGTTGAGAATGCGTAGATGTGAGCTGCCTTTCTCTCTTTAAGAGCTCTTGCTACATCGATCATGCTCTCACCTGATGAGATCATGTCATCAACAATTATAACGTCCTTACCTTCAACAGATGTTCCAAGGAACTCATGTGAAACGATGGGATTTCTTCCATCAACTACCTGTGTGTAGTCACGGCGCTTGTAGAACATTCCTACATCAAGGCCCATAACTGAAGCAAGATAGATTGCACGGCTCATACCGCCTTCATCCGGGCTTATTACCATCATGTGGTCTGAGTCGATCTGAAGTCCCTTAATATTTCTAAGGAGTGCTTTTATAAACTGATATGTTGTGCGTACAGTTTCAAATCCGTTAAGAGGGATAGCGTTCTGTACTCTGGGATCGTGAGCATCGAATGTGATGATATTATCAACACCCATGCCTACAAGCTCCTGAAGTGCGATTGCACAGTCGAGAGATTCTCTTGATGTGCGCTTGTGCTGACGGCTCTCATAAAGGAAAGGCATGATAACAGTGATACGTCTAGCCTTACCGCCTACAGCAGCAATTATTCTCTTGAGATCCTGATAATGATCATCAGGAGACATGTGGTTTTCTTTACCAAAAAGCTGATAAGTAAGTGAATGGTTACAAACATCGACCATGATATAGAGGTCGTCACCGCGAACTGACTGAAGGATTACGCCTTTCGCTTCGCCGCTTCCAAAACGCGGAACCTGAGCTTTCAACAAGTAGGAAGGACGTTCATAGCCTGTAAATGCAAGGCTGCCCTTATGCTCGTTCTCACGTTCCTCACGCCACTTTACAAGGTAATAGTCTACCTTCTCTCCAAGGGACTGACAGCCCTCAAGCGGAATGATCCCCAAAGAACCTACGGGGATGGTTTCAAGGTTGCGCTTTTCTTCTCTTCTTGGCATTAGAAGAATTCCTCACTTTCCATTCTTAAACTGCATTTTCTTTTGAATTCGAATATCGTCACCGGTAAGCTTGCACACGCGATATGAGCTTGCGATTCTGGAGAATACTCTGTCAGAATACATGGCCTTAATATCGTCCAGTGAAAGGTTGGTGGTGATAATCGTGGACCTGTTTCTCAAAAGTCTTTCGTTGATGCAGCTAAAAAGCTGAGGTATAGAGTTATTGGTAATGTGCTCGGTACCCAGGTCATCAATAATAAGAAGATCTGTGTTGTACAGGTCGTCGTAGAGCGTACTAAGCTCTTCGGATTTTTTGAAATCGAAAGAGTATGTCTGCAGAAGAGCAAATAATGAAACCGCGCTGAAATAAAGCACAGAATGCCCTTTGTCCAGTATCTCTTTGGCTACGCAGACAGACAGGAACGATTTTCCAGTACCCACTGTACCATAAAAGAATAAATTTGGATAGGAACTTTCAAAATTCTTAATAAAATCTTTCGAAGTTCGAACCGCACCTCGGAATCTTTCCAGATCCTCGCCATGGTAATATTCTTCAGATAAAACGCTAAAATTAGCGCTTTCTGTCATTTTTCTGATGTTGGATTGCGCATAGAGTCTTTCGATTATGCGCTGTCTGAAGCATGAGCATTTCTCACCGTTCACATAGCCTGTGTCACGGCAGATAGGGCAGTCATACTTCATATCAAGGTAATCTGCAGGATAGCCGGCTTCGGTAAGAAGCTGCTTCTTCCTGGTGGCAACATCTGCAAGCATCTCGTGAAGCTTTCCCCTGCGCAGGTTTTCGCCAAGAAGCAGCCTTCTACCAAAGTCTGCACTGATACTTCCGGTGGACTGCGAAAGCACCAGATATCCGGGAACATGATCTTCGATTTCCCTGATCTTTGTGTTTAGCTCATTGCGATGATAATTTCTGCGGTTTTCATAATCATGCATTATCTCATCATACTGGATGTTTGTTAGAGCCAAAACATGTCCCTCCTCCCATATTTAATCAGATGATCAGTTATCCAGAAGCTGGCTTTCTAAGCTTTCAAGATTGTAATCATTCTGTTTAAATCTGTTGAATTTGATATTGTCGAACTTAATAGGTCCGTTATTATTAGAAGAATTCTGTCTTGCTGTTTTGCCGAATTCATCATCAAGCTTCTGAATCTCTTCAATTGTGTGTGCTCCGCTTTCGTGCCACTTGCGAAGAATTCCATCGCAGTACTGCAGTCTCTTAGTCTGAGTCTGAAGTACGGTTCTGCGGCATGCCTCGGTAATTACAGTCAGTGTAAAACCATAGGTGTTCTGCCATTTATCAAAATAGTTAAGCTCTGTGCGGGTGGGAGCATTCTGCATTCCCAGCTCGCGCATGATTGAATATGCGTTTTTGTGTGCTGTGCTCTCGGCTCTTGCGCTCTCGGGAGTAGTGATCCCTTTCTCATGCCAGTTAAGAGCAACCTTTCTTACATAATCGAAATCCTTTTTGCCTGCTGATGCGCAGTGCTGAAGGAGATAGTCGATAAGATCCTCTGAGAATTCAAGCTCATCCTGAATGTAGTAGATTGTCTTGATCTCTGTAGGATTAAGAGTTCTTCCAAAGTACTGCTCGGCTACAAAGAGCATCTGCGGATTGTCTTTGTGCTTTACGACCTTTTTCCTGGTCTCTTTGGGAATAACTACAGGTTCTGCCGGTGCAACTGTGTGCAGAACGGTCTTTGCCGTTTTCTTAGGAACAATATCCTGCATATGAATACCTGATAGCTGACCTATTCCGTCATACTCAAGAGCCATGAGCCCCTGGTTCTCCCAGAACTTAAGCGCACGAATAATGTCCTTCTCTGTATAGTTAAACTTGTCGGCAAGGTCAGATACGCTTGTAGCCTGACCTGCGCACATCATTCTAAGAAGATAAAGATAAACCTTTATCTCCGCGTCATTTGCTGCCGCAAGATATTCATCAATAAAAATATTGGAAAGCTCAGTGCTGGACACACTGCTATTAGGATTAATAATTACTCGCCCCATCATCTTTTCTCATCACCCACTTACTTCAAATTTCTTTCGAAATGCATTATAGCATTGTGGATTATTTATGAAAATGGGAAAAATGACGATAAAAATGCCGGCAAACCAAGGCCAGTGGCGAATCTCCGCAAATGTGGACAATGTGGATAACGTGGATTATTTAATGCTCTGAATTAAAAGAAACCGCCGATTTTCACATGTCTTTGAATGAAAAGCCGGCGGTTTGTTATCCACACGATGATTACATTAAATTGTGTAAAAAGTAAGTGGAAAGAGTGGAAAATTATATTCCAAGCAGGTCATTGCCGATGTTTACAACATCTCCTGCCCCCATTGTTATCAACAGGTCATCCTTCGTGCAATTTTGCAAAAGAAATTTTTCGATTTCTTCAAAGGACGGAAAATAGTAGCATTCATGTCCAAGAGACTCGATTTTTTCCTTAAGGGTACGGGAGCTTATTCCAAGATTGTCGGTCTCTCGTGCCGCATATATGTCAGCGATAACAAGCTTATCTGCAGGAAGAAGAGCATTTGCAAATTCATCCATAAGAGCCTTGGTCCTTGTAAAGGTGTGGGGCTGGAATACGCACCACAGAGTCTTATGGGGATAATTCTTAGCTGCGCTTAAGGTAGCGGCAATCTCTGTGGGATGGTGCGCATAGTCATCAATAATTGTAAGACCATCCACTGTACCCTTGTATTCAAAGCGTCTGTCCGTGCCTGTGAAGGAATTAAGACCTGCTGCGATATGAGAATCTTCTATATCAAAGCAGTCAGCGGCAGCAGCAGATGCAAGAGCATTTCCAATGTTGTGCTTTCCGGGAACCTTCAGTGTAACGTCAAAGCCTTCGCCGTTTTTTCTATTTAAGTGGAAAGAAGCGTTTCCGAAGCTGTCATAACTGATATCGGTAGGATAGTAGTCGCAGCTGTCCGCAAATCCGTAGGTTACAATATTACAGGAAAGGTCCTCGGTGAGCTCATCAAGCTTTGGAATCTCGCCGTTTACAACCAGGGTTCCGCCGGCCGGAATAAGTGCTGCGAATTTGTGGAATGAATTTCGGATATCATCAAGGTCTTTGAAGAAATCAAGGTGATCAGCATCTACATTTAATATAATTCCTACTCCCGGGAAGAAGCTAAGGAAACTGTTGGTATATTCGCAGGCCTCGGTAACAAAATACTTAGAGGAACCGATTCTGACATTTCCTCCTATATCCTTAAGATTACCGCCGATGGTAATTGTGGGATCAAGAGATGCTTCAAGCATGATCTTGCTGACCATGGCTGTAGTTGTGGTCTTACCATGAGTTCCCGCAACTGCTACAGGCAGGTGATAATGAGTCATTATCTGTCCAAGGAGCTCAGCTCTTGTGAGCATAGGGATTCCCATCTCTTTTGCAAGAGCAAATTCAGGGTTGTCCGGATGGATGGCAGCGGTGTAAACAACAAGGTCAATCTGACCTGCTTCTTTGATATTTTCAGCGCTCTGTGGAGTGAAAACTTTTATTCCAAGATCCATAAGACCCTTTACGGTATCGGATTCAAATCTGTCGGAACCGCAAACTTTAAATCCTCTGTCCAAAAGAATTCTTGCAAGACCGCTCATTGAGATGCCGCCAATGCCGATGAAATATACATTTACTGGGTTTTCATAATTTATTTTATACATATTTCTTCCTTTTATTAATCGAATAACGCTTATTTTTGGGTTTAATAAAGTATAATCCTAAGGAAATGGGATGTCAAAAGCTCATATATGTGTTATACTTTTTTTAGAATTTTAATCATTTTTTCTCGATTAAAATTAGTTTTAATTAACATTACATAATTTTATATTTAACATCGAGGTCTTAACATGATAAAAAAAGAGATGATAGCTATGCTGCTCGCAGGGGGTCAGGGCAGCAGACTTGGGGTTTTGACAGCTAACATGGCAAAGCCGGCAGTTTCGTTTGGCGGTAAGTACCGTATCATTGACTTCCCGTTAAGTAATTGTATCAATTCGGGTGTAGACACGGTAGGTGTGCTTACTCAGTACAGACCGCTGCGTCTTAATTCTCACATAGGAATTGGTATTCCGTGGGATCTCGACCGTAACATCGGTGGAGTATCCATTCTTCCTCCTTATGAGAAAAGTGCAAACAGTGAATGGTATACCGGAACGGCTAATGCTATTTTCCAGAATCTTGAGTACATGGAGAATTATCATCCTGACTATGTACTTATTCTTTCCGGCGACCATATTTACAAGATGGATTACGAGACCATGCTGGATTTCCACAAGGCAAACGGCGCGGACGTAACGATCGCTGTAATGCCTGTGCCTATTGAGGAGGCCAGCAGATTCGGCATCATGATCACCGATGAAGACAGGAAGATCGTAGACTTTGAGGAAAAACCCGAGAAGCCTCGTTCCAATCTTGCATCCATGGGTATCTATATCTTTTCATGGGAGTCTCTTAAGGAAGCTCTTATCACTAATCAGGATCAGCCGGGTCTTGACTTTGGTAAGCATATAATCCCTTATTGCAAGGAAAAGGGACAGTCACTCTATGCTTATGAGTTTGACGGTTATTGGAAGGATGTAGGAACTCTTACTTCATATTGGGAAGCCAACATGGAGCTAATCGACATTGTACCTGAATTCAATCTCTATGAAGAGTATTGGAAAATTTATACAAGTAATGATGTTCAGCCTCCGCAGTATCTTGGACCTGACAGCTCTACATCCAGATGTATCATCGGAGAGGGCGCTGAGATATACGGTGAGGTTCACAACTCAGTAATAGGCCGCGGAGTTAAGATTGGTAAGGGCACAGTAGTTAGCCATTCCATCATTATGAACGGAACCGAGATCGGTGAGAACTGTAACATTGAGAAGGCTGTAATTGCCGAGAATGTCAAGGTTGGCAATAAGGTTAAGCTTGGCGACGGTGATGAAGTTGAGAATGAGACCAAGCCCGGAATTTACAGGGACGGAATCGTAACTATCGGAGAGAGATCTGTTGTTCCTTCCGGAGTAACAGTTGGTAAGAACACAATGATCTCCGGTGTAACTACCGAAAAAGACTATCCGGATGGATGTCTTGCAAGTGGAAGAACATTAGATAAGGCAGGTGATAGGTAGTGAGAGCGATTGGAATTATTCTTGCAGGTGGCGGAAGTAACCGCATGCGCGAACTTTCAAAAAACAGAGCAGTTTGTGCTATGCCCGTTGCCGGATTTTACAGAAGTATAGATTTTGCACTTAGCAATATGACCAACTCCCACATTCAGACTGTGGCTGTTTTCACACAGTATAATGCGGGAAGTCTTAACACACATCTCTCATCATCCAAGTGGTGGGATTTTGGTCGTAAGCAGGGTGGCCTTTATGTTTTCACACCTGCAGCTAAGGCCAGCGGCAATCTCTGGTACAGAGGAACCGCAGATGCAATTGCACAGAATATCAGCTTCTTAAAGAGCTGTCACGAGCCTTATGTAGTTATTACATCCGGTGACTGTGTATATAAGATGGATTACAACAAGCTGCTTGAGTATCACATTGATAAGCAGGCAGATATCACAGTTGTATGTAAGGACATCGCAGCCGATATCGATGTTGAGAGATTCGGTACTCTTCGTATGAACGAGGAGAGCAGGATCGAAGAGTTCGAGGAGAAGCCCGTTGTGGCCCGCTCCAACACTGTTTCCTGCGGCGTATATGTAATAAGACGCAGGCAGCTCATCGAGCTCATCGAGAAAGCGCAGACCGAAGAGAGATTTGATTTCGTAAGAGATATTCTTGTGAGATACAAGGATATGAAGAGAATCTACGGATACAAGATCAAATCCTACTGGAACAACATCGCTTCCGTTGAAGATTATTACCGCACCAACATGGATTTCTTAAAGCCTGAAGTTCGTAACTTCTTCTTTAACGAATATCCCGGTGTTTACACCAAGGTCGTAGATCTGCCGCCTGCAAAATATAATGTAGGTGTTAAGGTTTCAAACAGCCTTGTATCCAGCGGATGTATCGTAAACGGAACAGTTGAGGATTCAGTGGTCTTCAAGGGAGCATTCATAGGGAATAACTGTTATATCAAGAATTCTATTATTCTCAATGATGTTTACATCGGAGACAACACACACATTGAAAATTGTATAGTAGAGAGCCACGGAACTATCCAGGCAAACTCATATTATAAAGGCGAAGGCGACATAAAGATTGTTGTAGAAAACAACGAACGCTATGTAATTTGACATCAATGAAAAGGGGGTTCATTTAGATGAATATTACAGATGTAAGAGTAAGAAAAGTAGCGAAACAGGGTAAGATGCGTGCTATTGTATCGATAACACTGGACAATGAATTTGTTATCCATGATATCAAGGTTATCGAAGGTGATAAGGGTCTCTTTATTGCCATGCCAAGCAAAAAATCAGCTGACGGCGAGTATCGTGACATAGCGCATCCTATCAATTCAGACACCAGGAAGCATATCCAGGACGTAGTCCTTAAGGCATATGATGAGGCATCTGATGAGGTGATAGATTCAAGACCTGAAGATCCTGAACCTGTTACCGGTGTGGGAAGTGTATTCTAAAACAACAATTCTATGCTATTATGGGGAGTGACAATAGTCATTCCCCATTTTTCATGTTTAGAGGTGTATATGTTTTTAATTGCAGGATTGGGTAATCCCGAGAAAAAATATAACGGAACAAGACACAATGTAGGCTTTGGAGTGATAGATTATCTCTCCGAAAAATATGATATAGATCTTACAGAGATGAAATTTAAAGGCATGTACGGCAAGGGCAGGATTGGCAATGAAAAAGTTATTTTGCTAAAGCCCCTTACATACATGAACCTTAGCGGCGAGTCCATAAGACCCGTGGCGGATTATTTTAAGATAGATACAAAGACAGAGCTTATTGTTTTATCTGATGATGTTGAGCTTGATCCCGGCATAATAAGGGTTCGCCCCGGCGGAAGTGCCGGAGGACACAACGGTCTTAAGAATATCATCGCGCAGCTTGGACACAGTGATTTTGCAAGGGTCAGAGTGGGCGTAGGAAAAAGACCAAGACAGATAGACATGGTGGACTGGGTTCTTGGACATTTTGATGATGAAGATACAGTCTATGTAAAGGAAGCAATCGAACACGCTGCAGATGCGGTCAGTGTCATTATGGAACAGGACGTTAATGCAGCCATGAATAAGTGGAACGGCGTAAAGCCTGACAGAGAAGAGGTTAAATGAGAGCAATCGAAGCCCCGCTTAGCGAGATGGAGGAATTTCAGAAACTTAATAAATATCTGGAAAAGCCCTTTGCGTGCGCGGAAGTAGCCGGGTGCGTAGATTCGCAAAAGCTCCATCTGATAAACGGATTAAGTAAGGATTTTAAATACAGAATCATCGTCACCTATAGTGACATCAGGGCCAAGGAGATATTTGAAGACTATAAGTTCTACGACAGGAATGTGACGGTCTATCCAGCAAAGGATCTGATCTTTTATCAGGCTGACATTCACTCAAAGGAGATAGTGAAGGAGAGAATAAGAGCCCTCAGGAGACTTATCGAGGGAAGACCTGTTACGGTGGTCACCACATTCTCGTCTCTTATGACGCCCCAGATTCCAATTGATGTAATAAAAGAAAATGTAATAAGCATAGATAAAAGAAAGCCCGTGAATGAGAGGGAGCTTGCAAAGGAGCTTGTTCGCATCGGCTATTCCAAGGTCTATCAGGTAAGTGCCCCGGGCGAGTTTTCAGTGCGCGGGGATATTATTGATGTCTTTGACTTAACAGAGGAGAATCCCTACAGAATCGAGCTCTGGGGTGATGATGTCGAGAATATCAGAAGCTTCGACATTATGTCTCAGAGATCCATTGATAAGCTGGAGTCCATCGAGATTTATCCCGCAACAGAGATAATCCTTACAGATGATGAGCTTAGAAGCGGCCTTAAGAAGATTGAAAAAGAAACCAAGGATGTTTACGAGGCACTTAGAGCAGAGTTTAAGACAGAGGCAGCTCACCGCATAAAGACTTCCTTTGAGGAGTTAAAAGAGCAGCTCCTGGAGCTTGAGCTTGAGGTAAACCTTGAGAGCTATATCAGATATTTTTATGATGATACGGTTACATTGCAGGAACTTTTCCCTGCTGGAAAAACCTGCATTTTCATAGATGAGCCGTTGCACGTACTTGAACATGCAAATGCCGTGCAGGAAGAATTCAGAGAGAGCATGGTTCACAGAGCAGAGAATGGCTACGCGCTCCCTGGACAGATGGGGCTTCTCTATTCCACAGAGGAGTGCATAGCAAGAATGCGAAGCGTAAGACGTGTGTCTGTGGCATCTCTTGCTGCGCCTAAGGGACTTAATAAGTTTGAGCCCGAGCAGACCTTTGAGCTTCATGCAAGAAGTATCGCACCTTACAATAACAGCTTTGAAGCCCTTGTTCATGACCTTAAGAGCTTTATAAAAAATGGCTACAAGGTACTTATTTTGTCCGGTTCAAGAACAAGAGCAAAGCGCCTTGTGGATGATTTAAGAGATAATCAGATCACTTCCTTTTACAGTGAAAATCCCATGAGGGAGCTGGAAAAGGGCGAGATCATGACCTATTATGGCAGGATTCTTAAGGGCTTTGAGTACACCGACATTAAGTTTGCTGTAATTTCCGAGAGTGATATTTTCTCTGAGAGAAAAAAGAAAAAGAGAAGAAAAGCAAAGTACAGCGGCGAGAAGATATCAGGATTCTCTGAGCTTAACGTGGGTGATTACGTGGTCCACGAGTATCACGGCCTTGGAATTTATCAGGGTATAGAGAAAATCGAGACCGACAAGGTTGTAAGGGATTACATTAAGATAAGCTATGCAGATGGTGGTAATCTCTACGTTCTTGCGACAGGTCTTAATGTAATTCAAAAATATGCCAGCGGTGATGCGGGAGCTGAGGGAAAGGGCAGAAAGCCCAAGCTCAATAAGCTTGGAACAGGAGATTGGAAGCGCACCAAGAATAAGGTAAAGGCAGCAGTTGAAGAGGTTGCTGAAGACCTTGTTGAGCTTTATGCAAAGAGACAAAACAGCAGCGGTTTTAGGTTTGGTGAGGATACAGTATGGCAGCAGGAGTTTGAGGAAGCATTTCCTTTTGATGAGACTGAGGATCAGCTTGGAGCAATCGCCGATACCAAAAATGATATGCAGTCCGACAGGATTATGGACAGACTCATCTGCGGCGACGTAGGCTTTGGTAAAACAGAGATTGCCATAAGAGCAGCCTTTAAGGCGGTGCAGGATGGCAAGCAGGTTGCGGTTCTTGTGCCCACAACTATTCTGGCCCAGCAGCACTACAATACTTTTTCAGAGAGAATGAAGGACTTCCCTGTAAGGGTTGACATGATGTCCAGATTCAGGACGTCCGCTGAGCAGAAGAAGACTGTGGAGGACCTTAGGAAGGGACTTGTGGATATCGTAATCGGAACCCACAGGCTTTTATCCAAGGATGTGACCTATAAGGACCTTGGCCTATTGATAGTGGATGAGGAGCAGCGCTTTGGTGTAACCCACAAGGAGAAGATTAAAAAGCTCCGAGAAAATATCGATGTACTGACGCTTTCAGCAACGCCTATTCCAAGAACTCTCCACATGTCTCTTGTGGGTATCAGGGATATGAGCGTACTTGAAGAGGCGCCCCAGGACAGACGTCCCATACAGACCTTTGTCTGTGAGTACAATGACGAGATGGTAAGAGAGGCTATCTCGAGAGAGATTTCAAGAGGCGGACAGGTTTACTATGTTTATAACAGGGTAAATGATATTGCAGATGTGGCAGCCAGAGTGCAGAAGCTAGTTCCTGAAGTAAATGTATCCTTTGCTCATGGCCAGATGAAGGAATCAGAGCTTGAGAGGATTATGTATGATTTCATAGATGGCGATATAGATGTGCTTGTGTCTACCACGATCATTGAGACCGGACTTGATATTTCAAATGCCAATACCATGATCATCCATGATGCGGATCAGATGGGACTTTCTCAGCTCTATCAGCTGAGGGGACGAGTTGGACGTTCTGACAGAACAGCCTATGCTTTCCTTATGTATAAGAGGAATAAGCTGCTAAAAGAGGTGGCTGAAAAGAGACTTTCAGCTATCAGAGAGTTTACGGATCTTGGCTCCGGCTTTAAGATTGCCATGCGTGACCTAGAGATCAGAGGTGCAGGTAACCTTCTTGGAAAAAGCCAGTCGGGACACATGGCTTCAGTTGGATATGACCTGTACTGCAAGATGCTTGGAGAAGCCGTAAGGCGTAAGAAGGGTGAAACGAAGGATGCGAATCTCGAAGAGTTCACCACCAGCGTTGATATAGATGTGGATGCATTTATTCCAAGTGATTATATTGTAAACGAAGAGCAAAAGCTTGAGATTTATAAGAGAATCGCCGGTATAGAGAATGAAGGCGACAGGGATGATATGAGGGATGAGCTAAGAGACAGATTCGGAGATATACCAGAGTCTGTGGACAATCTTATCAGAATATCCCTTGTTCGCGAGAAAGCGCACAGCTTGTACGTCCTTGAGCTTAAGGGCGGGAACGGCGAAGTGACCATAAAGCTAAACAACAATGCAAGGCTTAACGCCGCGGCAATACCTGAATTCATCTCATCCTTTAAGGGCAACATGGATTTCAGGGCAGCATCCTATCCGTTATTTATCTATAAATACATAAAGGATTCTCTCACGGACAAAGCTGAGAGGAAGCTTCTTTTAGATGTTGAGAGTATAATAGAAAAAATGGAAATGCTTGCAGATAAGGAACAGTAACGGTAGACAAGGTTTTGGACGGGAGTATTATGGCAGACGAGATTCAGATTATAAACGAAAAGTATATTGGTCAGCTGAGGGAACGTGTTGACAGAAAGCTTGGGGAAAATAACGGAGCCTGTGAGCCCCTTGATCTGGCTTTAAGAAGAGAGCGAAAGCCCATAGAGAATCCAAGGGTGGTTTATCAGGGCGAGCCCGGGGCCTACAGCGAAATGGCAGCCATCGATTTTTTCGGAAAAGATGTAAAAAGCGAAGGGCTTGTTCATTTTGAGGATACTTTCAGACAGCTTCAGGATGGAAGCGCTGACTATGCGGTTCTTCCAATTGAGAATTCATCAACAGGCGCCATTCGTCAGGTTTATGACCTTCTTGCTCAGTATGAATGCTATATGGTAGGCGAGACTACGGTTAAGGTAAGGCACAATCTTATGGTGCTGCCCGATGCGGACATATCTGATATTAAAACTGTCTTTTCCCATGAGCAGGGACTTTTCCAGTGCGAGCAGTTCCTTAATTATCATCCCGAGTGGGAGAGAGTACCCCAGGCCGATACCGCAGGCTCAGCCAGAATGGTTGCAGAGCTTAAGGATAAGAGTAAGGCTGCTATCTGTTCATCAAGAGCTGCCGAGATCTATGGCCTTAAGATAATCGAGAAGGAGATAAACACCAATACCAACAACACCACCAGGTTCGTGGTTGTCTCCAAAAAGCTTGAGCTTAGAGAGGGAAGAGATAAGATCTGCATAAGCTTTAAGACGGCCCATAAAGCCGGTGCTCTCCATGAAGCCCTTACGGTGTTTAGAATTTACGGCCTAAACCTTGTAAGGCTTGAATCAAGACCAATTCCTGAGCACAACTGGGAGTATATGTTCTTTGCGGAATTCACGGGAGACCTTACGGGACCTGATATGAAGACTGTGGTGTGGGCATTGATGTGTACCGTAAACGACATAAGAATATTTGGAAATTTCAAATCCAATCTTGATTGATCATAGCAAAATTAAAACTGCCAAAGTGACCTGATATATGGTACTTTGGCAGTTATTTTTATCGTTTTTTTTAGCGAGAAATATATGGATTTACGCAGCCTTTACGGACGTCGTATTTCGCACTTCTGGTTGGTGCCGTGACGTATCTCGTTCTTGCGGCATCTGAAAACATCGCCTTTTACAAGCTCTATTATCTGACCGCCATCCTCTGCCAGGGCCTTTATCACCTGTGAATAGAAATCCTTATAATCCTCTTCTGTCATGGAAATGACAAAATCATGATGCTGATGATCTGTAGAGATAACGCAGGATTTATACATATTGTCATAGTGGATGCCGTAGAATTTACAGATCTCATCCTGAAGGACATTGTTTGCATTAATACAGTGCATTGCGATATACATTTGCCACCTCCATAAGAAAAATTTAATAACCCTTGTAATTATTATAATGTCTGAAAAATCAAATATAAAGTGCTAATTTTATAATAATTTTATGTATATGAGTGTTTTTTCATAATTGGAATCCGGCGCCGATGCTATAATTTAATTGGGGACAAGTGTCCTCTATTTTTAACGGATTAAAAATACAAATTACAGGGAAGTAATGAATATGGCTAAGAAAAAAGATAAGGAAGTTACCGAAGAGGTAAAGGAAAAAAAGAAAAAGAAAAAGGTGAAAAAGGTCGACATCGCCCAGAATTTCTTGTATTGCATTCTGGGACTGATGCTTGGTCTTTTTGCGCTTATGGGGATGTGTATTGCAAGTCCTGAATTCAGTAACATGATAGTGGACCTTGCAACCTCGGTGAAAAATGCTCCGGAGCCAGAGATCATCGTAAAAGTTGAAGAACCTGAAGGCGAAGAGGGCGAAGGGGAAGAAGGCGAAAAGCTTGCATCCGCAGAAGGTGAAGGGGCTGATTCTGAGGAAGGCAGCGGCGTAACCGTAGAGACGGCAGAGGAGAATGAGGTTAAGAGTACAGAGGCAGCAGCATCTCCTCAGGAAATTAAGCCCATTGTCACAATAACTGATCCAAGCCAGGTGGTTATCGCAGATGAGACATCAAGCGAAGAGGCTTCCGAGCCTATAGTTGTTCCCACGGAATTTACAGGGAAAAGTGATTATGTAGACCTTGAACCTGACATTGTGGATATTGATTCCAAGGAGCAGGCTGAGCAGATAACAAGGCAGACAGGCTATGGTAACACAGGAGATGGCCTAAGCTTCGATGCGGCTTTTTATCCCTATTACAATATGCTGGATGAGAAATCAAAAGCTCTCTACAGGCAGGTATATGCCAACGCCATGGACTTAAATGCAGCCTTTAAGCCTGTGGAGCAGATGGGAATGCTGGATATTGAGAATGTAATATCAAGTGTTGCATACGATCATCCGGAGCTTTTCTGGTTGGATACAACTTTTTATACAGAATACGATTTTAGCGGAACTGCCATAAAACTGGAGCTTACTTTCTATGAAAGACTTGGAGATATCCAGAGTGCAAGACTTGAATTTGACGCAGCAGCGGAGGTTGTTGTTTCAGCAGCTGCCACTCTTCCTACAACTATAGAAAAAGAGGCCTTTGTCCACAATTATCTGGCGGATAAGCTGACCTACAAGCATAATTCCCTTGATCAGAGTGCCTACAGCGGAATTGTTGACAACTATACTGTTTGTGCTGGTTATGCGAAATCATTCCAGTATCTGATGCAAAGGCTTGGAGTTCCAACATATCTCTGCGTGGGAAGAGGAGCAAATGAGCTTCATGCATGGAACGTGATTAATCTTGACGGAGCATATTACAACGTGGACTGCACCTGGGATGATCAGGATCCTGTTATCTATGATTTCTTCAATGTAAATGATGATGATAACTACTACCACACCCGCATGTTCCAGTCGGTGAACCTGCCGCATTGTATAAATTAAAGGGGCAAATATCTGAATTAAAGAAGGAAAGGTTAAATCTATAATGACAGGGCATCAGTTTATTAGCTTAAATTGATGCCTTGTTTTTTGTTTTAAAATAAAATATGCTACTATTATTTAGAAAATTTCTAAGTAGTATGAGGAGGCATGGTAATGCTGAATTTAATCAAAGCAGTTTTGTTTGGTATTGTTGAGGGAATTACGGAGTGGCTGCCTGTCAGCTCCACAGGTCATATGATCCTTCTTGATGAAATAGTCAGGATGGATGTAACCCCTGAGTTTTGGGAGATGTTTTTGGTTGTTATCCAGCTTGGAGCCATAATGGCGGTAGTGATTCTTTTCTGGAATCAGATATTTCCCTTTGATTTTTCAAAGAAAGCAAGAGAAGAGCACAGGGTTATGCGTAAGGATATATGGATACTTTGGGGCAAGATTCTTATCGCCTGCGTACCTGCTGCTATAGTGGGAGTTCTCTTTGATGATGTATTTGATGCTCTTTTCTATAACGGCCCCTGCGTTGCTATAGCGCTTATCGTTTTCGGTATCGGTTTTATCATTATTGAGAATAAGAACAAAAACAAGGAACCAAAGATTGATTCCCTTGAAAAAATTGATATTAAGACAGCGCTTCTTATCGGAATATTTCAGCTGATCGCTGCTATTTTTCCCGGAACATCGAGATCCGGTTCCACAATCCTTGGAGGATTGATGATTGGCGTATCAAGAACTGTTGCCGCTGAGTTCACATTTTTCCTGGCAATCCCTGTAATGTTCGGTGCGAGTCTTCTTAAGCTTCTTAAGTTCGGCCTTGCTTTTTCCGGATCAGAGCTTGCGATTTTGCTGGTTGGAACCGTTGTGGCATTTGTTGTTTCCATACTTATCATAAAGTTCCTTCTTGGATACATCAGAAAGCACGACTTTAAGATATTTGGCTGGTATAGAATTGCCTTAGGCCTTCTTGTTCTTGTGATTTTTGTGGCATTCAGGTAATTGCGGGAGTTGAAAAAAGACTAAAGGGGAAAGCTTATGAGCACACAGTTGTCTTCAAGAATGAAGAATATCAGCGCATCGGCTACGACGGCGCTTTTTGCAAGAGTTGATGATATGAAGAGAAGCGGTATCGATGTGATATCGCTAAATGTCGGTGAGCCTGATTTTCCTACGCCTGAAAATATAAAGGCTGCGGGAATAAAGGCTATCGAGGATGATTTTACGAAATACACCAACGCTAGGGGCATTGCCCCCTTAAGGGAAGCCATCCTTAAGAAGGTAAAAGAGGATAACGGTGCTGAGTACACCATGGATGAAGTCACTGTCACCACCGGGGCAAAGCAGTCCCTTTCTGCGGCTATTATGGCCGTTGTGGGCGATGGGGACGAAGTTATTATCCCCATTCCCTGTTATGTGAGCTATCCAGACATTGTTAAGCTTGCAGGCGGCACTCCTGTTTTTGTAAAGAGGAATGAGGACTTTTCTCTTGATCTTGAAGCAATTGCAGATGCTGTTACTTCTAATACTAAAGCAATCATTATCTGCAGCCCGGATAATCCCACCGGTGCTGTCTACAGCGAGGAGTCTCTTCGAAAGCTCGCTGATTTCGCTATGAAAAATGACATATTCATCGTATCTGATGAGATATATGAAAAGATTATCTTCAGCGGGAATAAGCATTTTTCATTATCTTCCATCCCTGAAATCAAGGACAGGGTAATTCTCGTTAATGGTTTTTCCAAGACTTATTCAATGACAGGTTGGCGCCTTGGCTATCTGTGCGCAAGGAAGGATGTTATTTCTACCGCGGTAAAAGTGCAGAGTCAGACCACAACCACGCCGCCAAGCATTTCTCAGATAGCGGCTGTTGAAGCCCTGACAGGCCCACAGGACTCCGTAAGCGAGATGGTAGCTGAGTTTGAAAAGAGAAAAGACTTTGTGGTAAAGGGGTTAAATGAGATCCCCGGCGTTAAGTGTCACGACATTCAGGGAGCATTCTATGCTTTCTTTGATCTCAGGTCATACATTGGCGCTACTACAGAAGATGGGAAGGTCATTGAAAACGACAGCATGCTTTGCGAATATCTTCTTGAAAAAAGTCATGTGGCGATCATGCCGGGAAGTGCTTATTTTGCCCCTGGTTATGCGAGAATTTCATTTGCATCATCCATGGATGTGCTAAAAAAGGCGCTTGAAAGAATTAAATTGGGCTTAAATGCGCTTAAATGTTGACTTTTTGTCGTGATTGTACTAAACTCAAAAACGTAATATAAAATTTGCTAAAGCGCACAATTCTTTGTGCCCCAAGGAAAGAGAGGGAGATATGGCGGACGACAAGTTGAGAGAAGCAGCTTTAAAGCCGATTGCGACTATCAAAAAACCGGTAATTGCTGCAGAAAAGAAGGAAGAAGTTAAGCCTGCAGAGGCAGCAAAGACTGAGGAGAAGAAGGAAGCACCCAAGAAGGCAGCTACTAAGAAGACAGAGGCTAAGAAGCCTGCTGCAAAGAAAGCGCCTGCTAAGAAGACTGCGACAACCAAGACTGCTGCCGCAAAGAAGGAAGAGCCTAAGAAGACTGAGGAGAAGAAGCCCGCAGCTAAGAAGGCAGAGACTAAGGCTGCTGCAAAGCCTGCAGCTAAGAAAGCACCTGCAAAGAAGGCTGAGACCAAGGCTGCTGCAAAGCCTGCAGCTAAGAAGACACCTGCAAAGAAGGCAGCTGCTAAGCCCGCAGCAAAGAAAGCACCTGCTAAGAAGGCTGAGACAAAGAGTGCTGTTAAGTCTACAATCGTTCTTCAGTTTGCAGATAAGGAATTTACATACTCAACTCTTGCTGACAATGCAAAGAATGTTTATGTATACGATATGGGTGGAAAAGAGGCTGACATCAAGACTCTTGATATCTATGTAAAGCCTGAGGAGACAAAAGCTTACTTCGTAATTAACGGAAGCATTAACGGCGAGTTCAATCTTTAATCTTTCAGAATATAATGATCAGACAGTAAATCTCCGGTGAGAATCTCACCGGAGATTTTTTCGTCTTATTCAGTGAATTTCCTATTTTATCTTTTTATATTGACAGCTGAAATTTATAGTGGTAACTTAAATTACAGAAGATGTTAGCACTCAATTCGAATGAGTGCTAACACTTAGAAAAGGGGTGAGAGCATGCAATTAGATGAAAGAAAAAAGAAAATACTTCATGCAGTTGTACGCAATTACCTTGAGACAGGTGAGCCTGTAGGCAGCAGAACGATTTCCAAATACACGGACCTGAACCTGAGTTCAGCCACTATCAGAAATGAGATGGCAGATCTCGAGGAAATGGGACTTATAATACAGCCCCACACATCCGCAGGACGTATTCCTTCAGATCAGGGTTATCGCGTGTACGTAGATGAGATGCTTGCCGAGAAGGAAGAGAAGCTTGAGAACATGAAGGAGATGCTTCTTGATAAAGAAGAGAAGCTTGAGAAGCTCCTTAAGCAGGTGGCTAAGACACTGGCTGTTGATACCAACTATGCATCGATGATCTCAGCTCCCATGATCAAGAGGAATAAGCTGAAATTCGCACAGCTTTCCAAAGTTGACGAGGAACACCTTCTTACCACTATCGTAATAGAGGGAAATGTCATCAAGAATCGTATGGTGGACATAGAACAGGAGCTTTCAGAGGCTGATCTTTTGAAGCTGAACATCCTGCTTAACACCAGACTCGCAGGACTTTCCGTGGAGGATATCAATCTTGGTCTTATAGCTGCCATGAAGCAGGAGGCCGGAATCCACGGCGATATCATTGGTAAGATAATAGATGCAGCCGCAGAGGCCATCACAGAGGATGAAGACCTTCAGATTTATACAAGCGGCGCCAACAATATTTTCAGATATCCCGAGCTTGCTGATAAAGAGAGAGCAAGCGACCTCATTACTACATTCGAAGAGAAGAGCGATCTTACAAGTCTCGTAGAGAACACACTGCAGAGCAGTACAGAAGAGACAGGCATTCAGGTTTACATTGGTAATGAGTCACCAGTTCAGTCCATGAAGGACTGCAGCGTAGTTACAGCTACCTACGATTTAGGTGAGGGAATGCGAGGAACCGTCGGAATCATCGGTCCCAAGCGAATGGATTATGACAAAGTTGTCGGAGCACTTAAGAATATGATGAGAGCTCTGGATGATTTATATAAGAAAGAATAGTACAGGTAACAAATTAAGAAGGAGTATCGGTTTTGAGTAAGGAAGTAAAAAAGGAAACAGCTGAAAAGACTTCTAAGACTGCGAAGGAGCTTCAGCAGGAAGTAGCTGAGAAGGCTAAACAGGTAGCTGATGCAGCTAACAAGGTTGCAGAGGCAGCTGAGGCCGAGAGCGCAGAGGCAGAAGCAGACAATACAGAAGAAGCAGCAGAAGGTGCTGAGGGCGAGAAGAAGAGCCTCTTTGGTAAGAAGGAGAAGAAGAACCCCTTCAAGGAGAAATTCGAAGAAATGCAGGATAAGTACATGCGCCAGCTTGCAGAGTTCGAGAATTTCCGTAAGAGAACAGATAAAGAGAAGGCGCAGATGTTTGACCAGGGAGCATCCAATGTACTTGAGAAGATACTTCCTGTTATAGATAACTTCGAAAGAGGACTTGCTGCAGTCCCTGAAGAAGAAAAGGGTTCCGCTTTTGCAGACGGAATGAACATGATATACAAGCAGCTCATGAAGCAGATCGAGGATCTTGGTGTAACACCTATCGAAGCTGTAGGAAAGGAATTTGATCCTAATTTCCACAACGCAGTAATGCAGGTTGACAGCGAAGATGTTGAGGAAGGATTCGTAGCACAGGAGCTTCAGAAGGGTTATATGTACCACGACACAGTGCTTAGACACAGCATGGTTGCCGTTGCTAAATAAATGTTGAAGGATTTTTAATCCGAATCAAAGAGTAAATTATTTTTTCTATTTTTCATGGAGGTAATTAAGATGAGTAAGATCATAGGTATCGATTTAGGAACAACTAACAGCTGCGTAGCTGTTATGGAAGGTGGTAAGCCCACCGTTATCGCAAACGCAGAGGGTGCAAGAACAACACCTTCAATCGTAGCTTTCACAAAGAATGGCGAGCGTCTCGTAGGTGAGCCCGCTAAGCGTCAGGCAGTTACAAATGCTGAGAACACAATCGCTTCTATCAAGAGAGATATGGGTACAGACAATGGCCGTACAATCGATGGTAAGAAGTATTCACCTCAGCAGATTTCAGCTATGATTCTTCAGAAGCTGAAGGCAGACGCAGAACAGTATCTCGGCGAAACAGTATCAGAAGCAGTAATCACAGTTCCTGCTTATTTCAATGACGCACAGCGTCAGGCAACCAAGGATGCAGGTAAGATTGCAGGCCTTGAAGTAAAGCGTATCATCAACGAGCCTACAGCAGCAGCGCTTGCTTATGGTCTTGATAACGAGAAAGAGCAGAAGATCATGGTTTATGACCTTGGTGGTGGTACATTCGATGTATCAATCATTGAGATCGGTGATGGTGTCATCGAAGTTCTTTCAACAAACGGTGATACACACCTTGGTGGTGATGACTTCGACCAGAAGATCATCGACTGGATGGTTTCAGAGTTCAAGGCTAAAGAGGGCGTAGATCTCTCTGGCGATAAGATGGCTATGCAGAGACTTAAGGAAGCAGCTGAGAAGGCAAAGAAGGAGCTTTCTTCTTCAACAACAACCAACATCAACCTTCCTTTCATCACAGCTACAGCAGAAGGCCCTAAGCACTTTGATATGGACCTTACAAGAGCTAAGTTCGAGGAGCTTATCCACGACCTCGTAGAGAGAAGTGCTATTCCTGTACAGAACGCTATGAAGGATGCAGGTCTTAACTACTCAGACCTCGGCAAGGTTCTCCTTGTTGGTGGTTCAACACGTGTTCCTTGCGTAGTAGAGAAGGTTAAGCAGCTCACAGGTCATGAGCCTTCAAAGAACCTCAACCCCGATGAGTGCGTAGCTATCGGTGCAGGTATCCAGGGTGGTAAGCTTGCAGGTGATGAGGGTGCAGGCGATATCCTTCTTCTTGACGTAACACCTCTTTCACTTTCAATCGAGACAATGGGTGGTGTTGCTACAAGACTTATCGAGCGTAACACAACTATTCCTACAAAGAAGAGCCAGGTATTCTCAACAGCAGCTGATAACCAGACAGCCGTTGACATCAACGTTCTTCAGGGTGAGAGACAGTTCGCTAAAGACAACAAGTCACTTGGACAGTTCCGTCTTGATGGAATCCCTCCGGCAATGAGAGGTGTTCCTCAGATCGAGGTTACATTCGATATCGATGCAAACGGTATTGTTAACGTATCTGCTAAGGATCTTGGAACAGGTAAGGAGCAGCACATCACAATCACAGCCGGTTCTAATATGTCTGATGAGGACATCGATAAGGCTATCAAGGAAGCTGCTGAGTACGAGGCACAGGATAAGAAGCGTAAGGAAGGCATCGATGCCAGAAACGACGCTGACTCATTCGTATTCCAGACAGAGAAGGCTCTTAACGAGGTTGGTGACAAGATCGACGCTTCTCAGAAGCAGACTGTAGAGGATGATCTTAAGGCTCTTAAGGATACTCTTGAGCAGACTAAGGATCGCGAGCTTACAGACAGTGAGATCGATACATTGAAGAGCCAGAAAGAGAAGCTCATGACAGATGCTCAGGCACTCTTTGCTAAGGTTTATGAGAATGCACAGGGAGCAGCAGGTGCTGCAGGTGCAGGCCCTGACATGTCAGGCATGGGCGGAGCAGCTCAGAGCACAGACAATGGCAGTGCTGATGACGTAGTTGACGGTGACTACAGAGAAGTATAATCACTTAGCTACCATTTAATAAAAGTTTAATAATATAAAGATTGCTAATGCCCAATACATAATGTACTATGGATTGGGCTTTTAGTAATCACATGGCTTGGCTCATTCAAGACCGGTAAATTACCGGATAATTCCAGGCATAACTTTATTATAGATTTAGGAGAGACACATGGCAGAACAGAAACGCGATTATTACGAGGTCCTTGGCGTAAGCAAGGGTGCAAGTGATGATGAGATTAAAAAAGCATACCGCGTACTTGCAAAGAAGTATCACCCTGATATGAATCCAGGTGATGCTACAGCTGCTGATAAGTTCAAGGAAGCATCCGAGGCTTATGCGGTTCTTAGTGATCCTGAGAAGAGACGTCAGTATGATCAGTTCGGTCATGCGGCATTTGAAGGCGGAGCCGGTGGATATGGCGGATTCGACTTTGGCGGCGCAGACTTTGGCGATATCTTTGGTGACATCTTTGGTGATTTCTTCGGCGGTGGCAGAAGAAGCCAGGGTGCAAGAAGTGGTCCTGCCAAGGGTGCTAATATCAGAGCCAGCGTTCGCATTACTTTTGAAGAGGCAGTATTTGGCTGTGAGAAGGAGCTTGATCTTAGACTCAAGGATCCCTGCCCTACATGTAAAGGAACAGGCGCTAAGCCCGGCACAACAGCACAGATGTGTCCTAAGTGCGGCGGTAAGGGCCAGGTTGTATTTACACAGCAGTCCTTCTTTGGCACAGTAAGGAATGTTCAGACATGTCCTGACTGCGGCGGAAGCGGTAAGGTTATTAAAGATAAGTGTTCAGATTGCGGCGGAACAGGTTATGTTTCAAGCAACAAGAGAATACAGGTTACAATTCCTGCAGGTATAGATAACGGACAGAGCGTTCGTATCCGTGAAAAGGGTGAGCCCGGAAGAAACGGAGGGCCCAGAGGAGATTTGCTTGTTGAGGTTATTGTTGCAGATCATCCTATTTTCCAGAGACAGGATTATGATATTTATTCAACAGTTCCTATGTCTTATGCAATTGCAGCTCTTGGCGGAACAGTAGCTATTGATACTGTTGATGGCAAGGTGCTCTATGATGTTAAGGCAGGAACTCAGACAGATACCCGTGTAAGACTTCGCGGCAAGGGTGTTCCTACCCTCAGAAACAAGGACATCCGTGGTGACCACTATGTTACTCTGGTTGTTCAGGTTCCTGACAAGCTTTCTAAGGAAGCAAAGGAACTTCTTAAGCAGTTCGATGAGAAGACAGGAGACAGTCTTCATGCAGCCGATACCATCACAGGAGCTTCCGATGGTGATAACGATAACGGCGGCAAGAAAAAGGGTGGATTCTTCGGTAAGAAGAAATAATTCCCCTTTGCTTATATGACTAATTATCTGCCCATCTGCGGTTAAGGCCTCAGATGGGTATTTTAGTAGAAAAATAGAATTCATATGACTTCCTTAAATGCCCTGGTAAGCGACAGTAATAATGAGTTGTGCTAAAATTATTAGAGGTAATTTTACTTACGAATTAATCTGTCTGGTGTCATATATATGGACACATCGTATTTCTTTTGCAAACTGTTGTCTTGGTTCTTTATAGGAGGTCAGCATGAGATTTTCCGCTATGTTATTTGGGGTATTCAGTAAAAAGGGATGCAGCGAGGAAACTGTAAAGCAGTTATCTGATGCCGGTTATAAACTGGCTGAGCCCTGTGTTTCGGTAGATGTTATCGAAGGCTTTGACAATGTGATCGTTCCAATGGAAAGGTATGATAAGTTATCTGAGCTGTTTGATATATATGGGATCAGTGTCTATTCATGCCATCTTTTTTCATCAGACATCATGGCCGACATGGATAAGATAGTCTCTTTTGGTAAAAAATACGGAATAAAGCAGTATGTTGTAAAGAGCCCGAAGGAGCTTACTAAAGAGGCCTTACAGGCTGCTGCTTTTGAATACAGAGCTCTGGCAGAGAGGCTTGAGGAGATAGGCTGTCAGCTTCTTATACATAACGAAGATGATGACATAAAAACAAAGATAAATGGCTTAAGTGCCTATGAGTATTTGCTTGAGATATGCCTTGGTAAAGTCTATGCTCAGGTGGATGTGGGCTGGGCTATGCATGCCGGCGAGAATCCCGTTTCTCTTCTTTGGAGGAATAAGGAACTTGTAAAGTCGGTACACTATAAGGATTTTAAGAAGGATAGTGACGGCAGCTATAAGGAAGTAAGAATAGGCGACGGAGACCTTGATGTAGCTTCCGTTTTCCAATTTGCAAGGGCTAATGGACTAATTCAGATTGCCGATCAGGACAGCTCTGACGGGGATATCATGGATGACCTTAAGCATTTCAGAGAGAGCTTTTCATTTCTGTCCCAGTGCAGGGATGATTCTGTCAGCTATTTAAATATCCTTGATACTGTGACAGGAAAAGTTAAGGTGCTGCATAAATTCGATAAGGTGATAGAAGCGCCTAACTGGGTTAAAAGCACAGACACTCTGATTTTTAATTCTGAAGGAAAAATATGGAGCTACAAAATTGATTCCGGGGAGACTAAAGAGATTCCAAGCGGAGAGTGCGATAACTGTAATAATGACCATGTGCTGTCTCCCGATGAAAAATATATTGCGGTAAGCCACGGGGCAAAGGGAGAGGGCTTTACATCCAGGATATATATCCTTCCTATTGAGGGAGGCGAGCCAAGGTTAATTACTCCCAATACTCCCAGCTTTTTGCATGGATGGAGTCCTGATGGAAAAGAGCTTGCCTACTGCGCATTTAGAATGCAGGATGATGGCATGCAGGTAGATATTCATACTATAGAAGTTCCGGAAGAGGGAGAGGATGCTCCTTCTGAAAAGAGGGTTACAATGGGCGGCTTTAATGATGGTCCTGAGTATTCTCCCGATGGAAAGCGTATTTGGATGAACTCCACAAGGTCAGGGCTTATGCAGGTTTGGAGAATGAACCGGGATGGAAGCGACCTGACTCAGATGACGGATAATGAGAGAAATAACTGGTTCCCTCATGTGTCCCCGGATGGAGAGAGGGTAATTTACCTTTCCTACGCAAAGGATGAGCTTGATCCTAATGAGCATCTTCCAAACATGAACGTGGAGCTCTGGCTCATGGACTATGATGGAAATAATAAGAAAAAGCTGTTGTCCTTCTTTGGTGGACAGGGGTCAATAAATGTTAATTCCTGGTCAGAGGATAGCAGATATGTAGCTTTTGTAAGCTATGAGCTGATGCATCAGTGATTTGTGATAGGCGGAGCTTGGTGCTATTATTGAAAACCATGGCAGAACTTTAAATGATAAGGCAGAACTTTAGCTGATAAGGGGGAAGCATGAGCGAAATGAGAAAATTGAAAACAGCAGTTGTGGGATGCGGAATGATAAGCGATATCTATATCAGGAACCTGGCACAGCTTTTTAGTGTCACGGATCTTGTGGCAATCGCTAACAGAACTGTGGACAAGGCAAAAGAAAAGGCCGGTTTTTTCGGAATTCCAAAAGCCATGACTATAGATGAAGTGGCGGAAGACCCGGAGATCGAGCTGGTGGTTGTACTTACTCCTGCTCCTGCCCACTATGATATAATCAAAAAGATGCTCCTTAAGGGGAAGCATGTTTATACAGAGAAAATGTTCACCACAGATGTGGATCAGGCAAGGGAACTGGTAGAGCTGGCAGAGCAGAAGAATCTTCTCATCGGCGTAGCTCCTGATACTATCCTCGGTGCAGGAACTCAGACCGCAAGGCTTGCACTTGAGAGAGGGATGATAGGCGACGTAACAGGCGGCGTTGTTTCCATTAACAGGAATCAGAATCTTAACTCTGAGCTCTTTAGATTTTTGCAGGAAGATGGCGGAGCCCTTCCCTATGATGTAGGTATCTATTATGTGGCGACCCTCGTAACTCTTCTTGGACCTGTTAAGGAGATAAGGGCATTTACAAGTCCTGCACCGGTTCACGAGAGGGAACTTCTTTTTACAGATGAAAAGAAGGACAGTTGGCAGATTCCCGGCAGCAATGTGGTTTCTGCGGCTCTAAAATTCGAAAACGGAGCCCTTATAAGCCTTCACGTAAATGGAAATACCATAAACAATGAGCAGAATCTGATAATGCTCTTCGGCACGAATGGCATAATGAAGGTGGGAAATCCCGATACTTTTAACGGTAAGACAGAGATATTGCTGGCAGAGAACGACTGGGTAACACTTCCCTTTACCCATGGATATAATGGCGAAAACAAAGTTTCAGAGCCCATGCCCTTCGACCACTACGGAAGCAGAGGCGTCGGCGTAGCAGAGCTTGCCTACTCAATTCTCGCAGGCAGAAGTAACAGATGCAGCAAAGAGTACGGCCTCCACTGCATGGAAGTCCTAAAGGGCATCGATATAGCAGCAGAAACCGGCACCACCTATTCAGTGGAGTCAACTTTTGAAATGACCACCTTAACCCCCGGATACTATTCCACAGTATTTGGCGGTTTCGGCAGAGGCGACGCCGAACGCTCTTTGGTTTAATTTATTTAGATTACCAAAAAATTCACCTTACGAGAGCATTGCTGCCTCTATATAATCGAGTAACAAACAATTTATATTATATATTTATCACATACCAGCCTTGGAACATGAATGTTTCACGAAGCTGCGTTTGAGCGCGTCGGTACTTAGGTGCCGTATTATGGCGCCTTAGTACCGCTACGCGCGAGATCGAGCGAGAGCGTCAGCTGAGAGGAATATTCATGTGTTAAAGGCGGACGGGAGAAAACTATGAAATGGATGAGGTTTAGAATAAGGACTAATGAGGAGTCGGAGGATATCATTGTTAGCAGCATGATGGATATCGGCCTTGAGGGTGCCCAGATTGAAGATAATGCGCCCCTTACCGCTGCCGATAAAGAGCAGATGTTTACTGATGATCTCCAGGATGCTGATGATGAAGAGACCGGAGTTGACAGCTGTGCTGTTGTTGCTCCCGGTGAAGACGGCGTTGCCTACCTCAACTTCTTTGTGGAAGTAAGCGATGAGAATATCCTCACACTTCATGAGTATGATGAAAACGGCAATGAGGTTGAAGTTTTCAGAACCCCGGATGAAATGAAAGCCAACATCAAGGAAGTTCTTGATGAGCTCAGAGAATTCTCCGACATAGGAGATGGCACAATATCTGTTGATATAACAGAGGATGTGGACTGGATAAATAACTGGAAGCAGTATTTCCATAAGTTTTTTGTGGATGATGTTCTTGTAATTCCGTCTTGGGAGGAGCCCAGCGAGAAGGATAAGGAAAAAGCCAATATCACCCTTCATATCGATCCCGGTACTGCTTTTGGAACCGGTATGCACGAGACCACACAGCTTTGCATAAGAGCACTTAGAAAATATGTTAAGGGCGGCGAGGAGATTCTTGATATTGGAACAGGAAGCGGCGTTCTTTCTATCCTGGCTCTTAAGTTTGGCGCGGGACATGCTGTGGGAACAGACCTTGACCCCTGCTCTGAGCCTGCGGTTGCAGATAATAAGAAGCAGAATGATATAGAGGATAAGGATTTTGATCTTATCATCGGCAATATCATAGACGATAAAAAGGTACAGGACGAAGTTGGCTACGGTAAGTATGACATCGTTGTTGCCAATATTCTGCCCTATGTACTGGTTCCTCTTACTCCTATTGTTCCGGGACTCCTTAAGGATGGCGGAATTTACATCACTTCAGGAATTATCGAGGCAAAAGAGGAAGTTATTGTAAAGGCTCACAAGGATGCAGGCCTTGAGATACTTGAAGTGACAAGACAGGGAGAATGGGTATCAGTAATCTCCAAAAAGTAATGGAAGGAAATAGAAATGTACCATTTTTTTGCTGACAGCGCTCAGTTTATAGATGATGGAAAGAAAATAATTATAGACGGTGATGATTTCAATCACATGGTAAACGTCCTTAGAATGAAGGTGGGCGAGGAGTTTTTCGTAAGCATCAGGGATGAAGATGGAATTCCCGGAGCAGAGGATGAGTTTTCCGGAAGAAAAGAGTATAGATTCGGTATAGAATCCATTGAGGATTCACAGCTTGTGGGCGAGCTGCGTTTCGTAAAAGAAAACGGCGCAGAGCTTCCTTCAAAGATCTATCTTTTCCAGGGGCTTCCCAAGGGAGATAAGATGGAGCTTATCATTCAGAAGGCAGTTGAGCTTGGAGCTTATCAGATAATCCCTGTTTCCATGAAAAGATGCGTTGTGAAGCTTGATGAAAAAAGAGCGGCATCTAAAGTGAAAAGATGGAATGCTATTTCAGAGGCTGCGGCAAAGCAGAGTAAGCGCGGCGTTATTCCTGAGGTTACCATGCCAATGTCCTATAAGGAAGCTGTTAAGTATGCTGAGCAGATAGATGTAAAGCTCCTTCCCTATGAGATGGCTGAGGGTATGGATTATACCAGGAAGGTTATTGAGAGTATTAAGCCCGGGGAGAGTGTTGGAATCTTTGTGGGCCCTGAGGGCGGCTTTTCCGATGAAGAGGTGGCCTTTGCCGGTGAAAGCGGATTTAAGACAATCACTATGGGTAAGCGAATCCTCAGAACTGAAACTGCGGGCTTTACAATGCTGGCGTGGTTAATGTATACTTTTGAAGTTTGAATTGTAATTGATTGCCAACCGGCATTAGTAAGGAAACGGTAATGGAAATTTATTTAGATAATTCCGCAACCACCAGGGTTTATGGAGAAGTAGCCAATCTTGTTGTTAAGACAATGACAGAGGATTACGGTAATCCATCAAGCATGCATCACATGGGTGTTGTGGCAGAGAATTATACAAAACAGGCAGCTGAGCAGATTGCAAAGACTCTTAAAATAAATGCCAGGGATATTCTTTTTACATCCGGCGGAACAGAGTCAGATAATACCGCGATAATCGGCGGCGCCATGGCTAAGCACAGGCTTGGAAAGCACCTTATAACTACAGCGATTGAACATCCTGCGGTTTTAAATACAATGAAATATCTTGAGGAACAGGGCTTTGAAGTGACTTACCTCGGTGTAGGAGAAGATGGCAGAATTGACCTTGCAGAACTTGAAAGCGCCATCAGAGAAGATACCATCCTTGTTTCCATAATGGCAGTTAATAACGAAATTGGTGCAAGACAGCCCATTGAGGAGGCTGCCCAGATAATCCACAAGAAAAATCCGGATATTCTTTTCCATGTGGACGCAGTTCAGGGCTATGGTAAGTACCGTTTTAACCTTAAACAGGCCGGAATCGATATGATGTCTGTAAGCGGACATAAGATTCACGGACCTAAGGGCGTAGGCTTTTTATATATAAGATCAGGAGTAAGACTCGTTCCCATTAGCTATGGTGGAGGTCAGCAGGCAGGACTTCGTTCAGGTACGCTGAATGTCCCCGGAATAGCAGGACTTGGCCTTGCATCAGAGATGATATACAAGGATTTTGATGAAAAGTCAGAGAAACTCTATTCTCTTAAGAAGAGACTGATTAAGGGACTTACAGAAAAGCTTCCGGATATCAGAATAAACGGACTTTTTGCCGGAGATAAGAATGTTTCAGAACTTTCTGATGAAGAACTTGATGCTGCAATAAAGCAGACTGCTCCACATATAGTAAGCGTATCTGTCAAGGGCGTAAGAGCAGAGGTTCTGCTTCATGCTCTGGAGGATAAGGAGATTTATGTATCTGCAGGAAGCGCATGTGCAACAAATCATCCAAGCGTATCTGCTACACTGAAGGCAGTAAGTCTCCCAAAGGAGCTTCTTGACAGTACAGTTAGACTTAGTATGTCAGAGTTCACTACGCAGCAGGAGATAGATGATACGGTAGAGGCTTTTGCTGAGATAGTCCCTATGCTCAGACAGTTTGCAAGAAGATGAGTTTAGAAGCTTACAGGTTAACGTTAGTAGTTTTAATGTATTCCTGAGAACACAGGACTGCATTGTGGTATGTATTTTAGGAAGGAAGAAATTATGCAGTACCATGCATTTGTAATTAAGTATGCAGAGATAGGTATCAAGGGTAAGAACAGATATCTCTTCGAGGAAGCTCTTGTTAAGCAGATGGAGAGAGTCCTTGAAAAATGTGAAGGCGAATTTAGTATATTCAGAGTTTCAGGAAGAATATATCTAAACGCAGCAGGCTTTGATTTTGATGAGACCGTTGCAGCGCTTCAGACAGTATTTGGAATAACAGGTATCTGCCCCGCAGTTTGCATTGAGAGAGACGGAGATAACAAGCTTCCTGATATAAACGGCCTTTCACAGGAGGTCATCAAATTCATAGATGGAGTTTATCCTGACAAGAACAAGACCTTCAAAATAAAGTGCAGACGTGTTGATAAGACATATCCCCTTGATTCAATGGAGGCAGCAGCTGAGATCGGTGCTCAGGTTCTCGATGCTTATCCTGAGATGAAGGTTGATGTCAGAAATCCTGATATTCTTATAAGTGTTGAGATCCGTGAGAAGGTAAATATCTTTTCAGAGATCATCCCCGGACCCGGCGGAATGCCCATCGGTACCAGCGGAAAAGCAATGCTTCTTCTTTCAGGCGGAATCGATTCCCCTGTTGCAGGCTATATGATAGCTAAAAGAGGTGTTGAGATAGAAGCTGTTTATTTCAATGCTCCGCCCTATACAAGTGAGAGAGCAAAGCAGAAGGTTGTTGACCTTGCGAAGGTAATTGCAAAATACACAGGTAAGGTAAGACTTCACGTAATCAACTTTACCGATATTCAGATGTATATCTATAAAGAGTGTCCTCATGATGAGCTTACTATCATCATGCGTAGATATATGATGAGAATTGCAGACATGATTGCTGCTCAGAATAAGTGCATCGGACTTATTACAGGTGAGAGCATCGGCCAGGTGGCATCACAGACCATGGAGTCACTTATGGCTACCAACGAGGTTGTCCAGGACATGCCCGTATATCGCCCTGTCATCGCCTTCGACAAGCAGGACATCGTAGACATCTCCCTTAAGATCGGTGCATATGAGACATCAATCCTTCCTTACGAGGACTGCTGTACAATCTTTGTTGCAAAGCACCCTGTAACCAAGCCTCGCCTTGAAGTTATCAGAGCACATGAAAAACGTCTTGTTGAAAAGATAGATGAATTAGTTCAGACTGCTCTTGATACAGATGAGATCATAGAGTTAGAAGTTTAAAACATTACACTAAAAAAACCTGTGACGGAAGTCACAGGTTTCAGTAGCTTTCTAGATAATTGATCTGATTAGATCATGTATGGCTTTAAGATTGCCAGTACTTCATCGGCGCCATCTTCAGCATGGATGTTAAGGTCGATCGGCTTTGAAAGATCGAGTGAGAAAATACCCATGATGGATTTTGCGTCAATTACGTATCTACCGGATACAAGGTCAAAATCATAATCAAACTTTGTAATATCATTTACAAAAGACTTAACCTTATCGATAGAGTTTAAAGAAATTTTTACGGTTTTCATTGCGCAAATACCTCCTTCTTTTCCTTAATAGTAAACGGAAGGACGTTAAAAGTCAATGATAGAAACGTCAAAAATAATGGAGGTTCAATATGAAAAGTGTCGCACTGCATAGCCTCGGATGCAAAGTAAATAGGTACGAGACCGATGTGATGGGACAAAAGTTACAAGAAAACGGATATAAGATTGTAGCATTTGATGAACTGGCCGATATTTATATTATAAATACCTGTTCCGTAACCCAGATAGCAGATCATAAAAGCAGACAGATGCTTCATAAGGCAAAAAGAAAGAACCCCGGCAGCGTTGTTGTTGCCTGTGGTTGCTACGTTGAGACCGACAAGGACAAGATTAAAGAGGATGAATCCATCGATATCATTGTCGGAAACAATAAAAAGGCCGATATAGTAAGTATCCTTGATGAGTATTTCAAAGAACAGGAAGAAGCTGCTGCAAAAGAGCTCCCCGGAAGAATTTGCATGACAGATATCAACGATCCTTCTCAGAGATATGAGGATATGGAGCTTACAAGGATGCCCGGACACACAAGGGCTTACATCAAAATCCAGGACGGCTGCAATCAGTTCTGCTCTTATTGCATAATCCCTTATGCAAGAGGAAGGATCCGTAGCAGACAGGAAGCGGATATTCTCAATGAGGTTGAGCTTCTTGCTAAGGATGGCTGTAAAGAAATAGTTCTTACAGGTATCCATATCAGTTCCTATGGCCTTGATAGAGGTGAGAGCGAGCTTTTACAGCTCCTCACGAAGCTCAATGATATTGAAGGGATCGAGAGAATCCGTTTAAGCTCTCTTGAGCCCAGAATCATTACTCAGGAGTCCGCACAGAAAATGGCGTCGCTGTCCAAGGTTTGTCCTCATTTCCACTTATCGCTCCAAAGCGGTAGTAACGATACCTTAAAGAGGATGAATAGGCACTATTCTGCTGAGGAATATGCAGAAGGTGTAAGACAGCTAAGGCTTGCCTACGATAAGCCGGCCATCACTACAGATGTAATCGTTGGATTCCCGGGAGAAACCAAGGAGACCTTTGAAGAGAGCAGAGCATTTGTGGAGAATATCAATTTCTATGAGATGCATGTTTTCAAGTATTCAGCAAGAAAAGGCACTGTTGCAGCAAAGATGGAGGATCAGCTTACAGACAGAGAAAAAACTGAGAGAAGTAACGTTCTTTTGACCATGACAAAGGAGCAGTCAAAGAGCTATCGTCAGAACTTCATCGGTATGACAGAGAAGATCCTTTGGGAAGACATTGAAGAGATAAAAGGCCGTAAATACCTTATCGGCTTTACTTCAAGATATGTACGCGTTGCCATACCTGAGCAGGTGGCAGCAGATAAAAATATTAAGAGCGGAGATATCACAGAGGGAACGATAAAAGAATTCCTTTCTGACGATACATTGCTTATTTAATATTTATGGGTTAATATTAAATTAACTATGTAATATGCGATAAGTGTTTTTGTGACACGGGCTTTAAATGTACTGAGAGTACATTTGGATATAAAAAGAAAAAAGAGGAAAAGGTGAATGGCAGATCAGAATTTAGGTAACACACAATTTTTCAAGGTTGATGTTGAGCCGGAGACTGGTGTCAAAAAGGTACTTTCAATAGTATATGAGGCACTTCTTGAGAAGGGTTACAATCCGGTAAATCAGATTGTTGGTTACATCATGTCAGGTGATCCTACTTACATCACCAGCCACATGGGTGCCAGAAGTCTGATCATGAAGGTAGAACGTGATGAGCTCGTAGAAGAGATGCTCACAGAGTATATTAAGAACAACAACTGGTCCAGAAAATAATGCGAATAATGGGTTTGGATTACGGCTCCAAGACCGTGGGAGTCGCTATCAGCGATGAGCTGCTTTTAACGGCTCAGGCCAAGGAGATTATCCGTAGAAAAGAAGAGAATAAGCTTCGTAAGACGCTGGCGCGTATAGAAGAACTGATCCAGGAGTATGATGTCGAGACGATAGTGCTTGGACTTCCGCTGAACATGGATCAGTCTGAATCAGTGCGCTCAGGATTGTCTGAAGAATTTAGGGAGAAGCTTGAGAGAAGAACATCTCTTCCCGTTATTATGTGGGACGAACGACTTACGACGGTGGAAGCAGACGCCATAATGGATGAAGTCGGCATAAAGAAAGCCGATCGCAAGGAGTACGTCGACATGATAGCCGCTCAGATCATATTGCAGGATTATCTGGACAACAGAGGCTAGAAAGAGGCAAAACAAAATATGGAAAAAATTACATTTCGTCCGGAGGGTGAGGAGCCCGTGGACTTTTTCGTGTTGGAACAGACCGTGATAGGAGCAAAATCCTATATTTTGGTTACGGACGTAGAAGATGGTGATGGCGAAGCTCTGATTTTAAGAGATGATTCCGAAAAAGGTGATGAGGAAGCGAACTACACCATAGTAGAAGATGATAAGGAACTGGAAGCAGTTGCGGTTGTTTTCAGAAAGCTTTTGGAAGAGGACGATATCGGCCTTGATTAATTCTTATTATAAATCCGGGGGTGGATTTTGAAGAATAATAAGACACAAAGAGAGATACTTACATCCGAAGAATTTAAAGCTTTATTAAAAAAGCGCGGTCTTAAGGTGACTACGCAGCGTCTTGCTGTGCTTGAAACACTGGGAATCAATCCCGATGCACACCTTACCGTGGAAGAAATTTATGATTTGGTAAAAAAGTCGAATCCTGAGATAGGACTTGCGACTATTTATAGAACAGTTCAGGTATTGAAAGAGCTTCAGCTTATCGATCGGGTTAACTTTGATGATGGAGTAGAACGCTATGAGTTGGTACATCTGTCAAAGGATGGCAGTCAGAAGCACCACCATCATCATTTAATTTGTGTAAACTGTGGAAGAGTATTTGAATTCGAGGAAGACATGATGGAGAACCTCGAACTCAAGATATCGAAGAAAACAGGTTTTAAAGCTATCGATCATGAGGTGAAACTCTACGGTTATTGTAAAGAATGTGGAGGAAAACCGATTGAATAAAAAGAAAACGAATATTGATGCTTCAGGACTTCAGGTGATACCCCTTGGAGGATTGGAGCAGATTGGAATGAACATTACTGCCTTCCGTTACGAGGACAGTATTATTGTGGTGGACTGCGGTCTGTCATTCCCTGACGACGACATGCTGGGAATAGATCTTGTAATCCCGGATATTACCTATCTGAAGAATAATGCAGATAAGGTTAAGGGATTTGTCATAACCCACGGACATGAGGACCATATTGGTGCACTTCCTTATGTTCTGAAGGAACTTAATGTTCCGATTTATGCAACCAGACTTACTATGGGCATTATTGAGCATAAGCTCGAGGAGCACGGCCTTGTTAAGAAGGTAAGACGTAAGGTTGTAAAATTCGGACAGTCTATCAATCTTGGTGATTTCAGAGTAGAGTTTATCAGAACAAACCACTCAATCGTAGATGCTGCGGCACTTGCGATCTATTCGCCTGCGGGTATAGTTGTGCACACCGGAGACTTCAAGGTTGATTACACACCGGTTTACGGAGATCCCATTGATCTTCAGAGATTTGGTGAGATAGGTAAAAAGGGCGTGCTGGCTCTTATGTGTGATTCCACCAACGCAGAGCGTCCCGGTTTCACCGCTTCCGAGAGGACTGTTGGAAAAACATTTGATACTTTATTCGAAGAGCATGCTAATTCAAGAATAATAGTTGCTACCTTTGCATCTAACGTAGACAGAGTGCAGCAGATCATCAATACGGCCTACAAGTTCGGAAGAAAAGTTGCGGTAGAAGGCCGAAGTATGGTAAATATAATAGATATTGCCCAGAAGCTTGAGTGTATACAGATCCCTGAGAATACTCTTGTGGATGTGGAACAGCTTAAGAGCTATCCGGACAACAAGACTGTTATCATAACAACCGGTAGCCAGGGAGAAAGTATGGCTGCTCTTAGTCGTATGGCCAGCGGTCAGCATAAGAAGATCAGCATAAGACCCGGTGATACCATTATCTTTTCATCACACCCGATACCGGGTAATGAAAAGGCGGTAACGAATGTTATCAACGATCTGCTGGTTAAGGGAGCAGATGTTATTTTCCAGGATGTTCACGTATCAGGACATGCCTGCCAGGAGGATATCAAGCTCATCCATACACTGGTAAGACCTAAGTACTTTATTCCTGTGCATGGAGAGTACAAGCACCTCATTGCTCAGAAAAATATTGCCATGGGCCTTGGAATGGATAAGGATAATATCTTTATTATCAGATCCGGTGACGTACTTGAGCTCAAGGAAGACAGTGCCAAGGTTACAGGTAAGGTGCCTGTAGGTGCTATTCTGGTTGACGGTCTTGGCGTAGGCGATGTTGGTAATGTGGTTCTTAGAGACAGACAGAGACTTGCTGAAGACGGTATTGTCATCGTCGTATTTGGCATTGATAAGGAAAATGCTCAGCTTGTTTCAGGCCCCAGCATTGTTTCAAGAGGCTTTGTATATGTAAGAGAATCGGATCAGCTGATCGATTATGCAACTGATCTTGTCCTTGATGAGGTGACAGAGGCTCTCGATAGTGGTATAACTGATTGGAACAAGTTAAAGAATATTGTTAAGGATGTCCTTTCGGATTTCATCTGGAAGAAGACAAAGAGAAGACCCATGATTCTTCCTATTATCATGGATTATAATTTCTAAAGGATTTTATTATGAGTGCAAGAAGCGTAGGACTTGGTTTACTTGATACCATCTTTAAGGGATTGCTCATTGTAGTAGCCATAATGATGATATCCAAATATGCAAAGGTTGCGTATGATTACGGATACCATATTTATAATCAGTCACCTGCCTCTGAGTATGATACCAGAACGGTTACCATCTCAGTTACAGAATCGATGTCTGTTATGGATATTGCAGAACTCCTTGAAAACAGAGGGATAGTTGATGATAAATATCTTTTCTGGCTTCAGGAGAGATTCTCTGAGTATCACGGAATGATCGCAGCCGGTACTTATGAGCTTAGTCCTTCGCAGAAGGCCGACGAGATCATAGGTGTTATGAGTGCCAAGACGATCGAGGAAAAAGAGGCGGAGGCAGCTAAGTGATTAGCGAAGAGAGAATACGTACCTTTATCAATTCTCTTGATAGAGGGAATGCTCCATTTTTGGATGAACTGGAAAAAGAGGCTCTGGGGGGAAACGTTCCGATTATTAGGAAAGACTCACAGGGCCTTATGAAATTTTTAATGGCAATGACAAGACCTGAGAATATTTTGGAAGTCGGATGCGCCGTTGGTTTTTCGGCACTTCTGATGGCAGAGTATACAGATGCGGATACTAAGATCACTACCATTGAGAAGTTCGAAAAAAGAATTCCTGTTGCCAGGAGCAATTTTGAAAAATATGACAAGGATAAAAAGATAACTCTTCTTGAGGGAGACGCAGCAGATATTCTTGCGCAGCTGTCTGATTCCTATGACTTTATTTTTATGGATGCCGCTAAGGGACAGTACCTGACATTTTTACCGGATTGTAAGAGACTCCTAAAAAAGGGAGGGCTGCTGGTGTCCGATAATGTACTTCAGGACGGCGATGTTATGGAATCTAGATTTGCCGTAACCAGAAGAAACCGCACCATACATGAGAGAATGCGGGATTATCTGTATGCCATAAAGCATGATCCTGAGCTTGAGAGTGTAATTTTAAATATTGGTGATGGCATGGCGCTGTCATATAAGTTGTAATTTAGAAAGTGAAAGATGCCGGATTATCGGCAAGAGGAAAGTAATGAGCAGAGAAAAAAAGAAACCGGAACTTCTGATACCCGCAAGCAGCCTTGAAGTACTTAAGACTGCGGTAATTTTTGGAGCGGATGCAGTTTATATAGGAGGAAATTCCTTTGGACTTAGGGCAAAGGCAAAGAACTTCAGTCATGATGATATGGCAGAGGGTATTAAATTTGCCCATGAGCATGGCGTTCATGTCCATGTAACAGCCAATATCCTTGCCCACAATGATGATCTTAAGGGAGCAGAGGAATACTTCCATGAGCTTAAAGAGCTTGGTCCGGATGCGCTTATTATTGCAGATCCCGGCATGTTCATGATGGCAAGAAGAATCTGTCCTGAGATTGATATTCATGTTTCAACTCAGGCCAATAATACGAATTACGAGACATATAAGTTCTGGGCAGATCTTGGAGCTAAGAGAGTAGTTGCTGCAAGAGAACTTTCACTTAAAGAGATTGCGCAGATAAGGGACAATATTCCCGATGATCTTGAAATAGAGAGTTTTATTCACGGAGCTATGTGTATTAGCTATTCAGGAAGATGTCTTTTGTCTAATTATTTCACCGGCAGAGATGCCAACCACGGCGAGTGCACTCATCCCTGCAGATGGAAGTATGCGGTTGTTGAGGAGACAAGACCCGGCGAATATCTTCCCGTATATGAGAATGAGAGAGGCTCCTTTATTTTCAATTCAAAGGATCTGTGCATGATAGAGCATATTCCGGAGCTGGTTGAAGCTGGTGTTGACAGCTGTAAGATAGAGGGCCGCATGAAAACAGCACTTTATGTGGCTACAGTTGCAAGAACTTACAGAAAAGCCATCGATGACTATTTTGAGTCAGAGGAAAAATACAGACAGAACATGCCCTGGTATCTTGATGAGATTTCAAGATGTACCTACAGGCAGTTCACCACAGGGTTCTATTTTGGTAAGCCTTCTGATGAAGCTCAGATCTACGATGCCAATACCTATGTAAATGAGTACACATATCTTGGTATCGTGGGAGAGGTTGACGACAGAGGCCTTGCAAGAATAGAGCAGAGAAATAAATTCTCCGTTGGAGATACAATTGAGATCATGAAGCCCGATGGCCGTGATATAGAGACCAAGGTACTTGGAATAATAAATGAAAATGGTGAGGAAGTTGAGAGCTGCCCTCATCCCAAGGAAGTTCTGTATATAAAGCTCGATCAGGAAACCGAGAAGTATGATATTTTAAGAGTACATACCGCATCTGATAATTGAGTATTTTATTCTTTTAGTGTACAATCATTTGCGATATTGTAATTTCAAATCATTAATAGAAAACGAGGTAGGCATGAACGAGCAGGTCAAGGTAGAAGAGTTATTCGGAAAAAATGTATTCACTTTGGAAAAGATGCGTCAGAGACTTCCAAAGAGTGTTTACAAAGAAGTGATTGATGTTATGGAGAATGGCGGAGACCTTTCTTTTGCATCAGCGGATGTAGTTGCTAACGCTATGAAAAACTGGGCAATGGAGAACGGTGCTACACACTATACACACTGGTTCCAGCCCCTGACAGGCATCACAGCTGAGAAACACGATGCATTTATTACCAGTGCCCGCGGCGACGGACACATGATGACATCTTTCTCCGGAAAGGAGCTCATTAAGGGTGAGCCTGATGCTTCTTCTTTCCCTTCCGGCGGACTTCGTGCCACTTTTGAAGCCAGAGGCTATACAGCATGGGATATCACATCTCCCGCATTCCTTAAGGAGAGCGGAGCAGGTGTTACTCTGTGCATCCCCACAGCATTCTGCTCATACAATGGAGAGGCTCTTGATAAAAAGACTCCTCTCCTGCGATCTATGGAGGCTGTTAATAAGCAGGCTCTTCGAATTGTTCATCTCTTTGGAAATACAGCAGCAAAAAAAGTAAATGTATCAGTTGGTCCCGAGCAGGAGTACTTCCTTGTAGACTGGAAGAAGAGCCTGCAGCGCCCTGATCTTATCTTTACAGGCAGAACTCTTTTTGGAGCTCAGCCGCCTAAGGGTCAGGAGATGGAGGATCACTATTTCGGTGTTATCAGAGAGCGTGTCGGTGAGTTCATGAAGGACTTAAATGACGAGCTCTGGAAGCTTGGTGTTCCCGGCAAGACTCAGCACAATGAGGTTGCTCCCGGACAGCATGAGCTTGCACCTATTTATGAGACAGCAAATATCGCTGTAGATCATAACCAGATCATCATGGAGACCATGAAGAGAGTGGCAGAGCATCACAACATGAGATGTCTCCTTCACGAGAAGCCCTTCGCAGGTGTTAACGGTTCAGGTAAGCATGACAACTGGTCTCTTTGCACAGATAATGGTGTAAACCTTCTTGACCCCGGCGATACACCCAATGAAAATATTCAGTTCCTTTTCGTACTTGCATGTATCGTTAAGGCTGTAGATACACACGCAGACATTCTCAGACAGAGTGCTGCTGATGTTGGAAACGATCACAGACTTGGTGCTGATGAGGCACCTCCGGCAATCATCTCAATGTTCCTTGGTGAGCAGCTTGAGGACGTGGTTCAGCAGCTTATTGAGACAGGTGAAGCAAGACGCTCTAAGCGCGGCGGAAAGCTTAAGACCGGTGTTTCAACACTTCCTGAATTTGAGAAGGATGCTACAGACAGAAACCGTACATCACCCTTTGCATTTACAGGTAATAAGTTCGAGTTCCGTATGGTTGGTTCCTCGGATTCAATGGCAAGCTCAAATACAGCCCTTAACACAATTGTTGCCGAGGCTTTCTGTGAGGCAGCAGACAGACTTGATAAGGCTGATGATTTTGACATGGAAGTACATGATATCATCAAGGAATATCTTACAGATCACCAGAGAGTAATCTTTAACGGTGACGGATATTCAGATGAGTGGAAGGCAGAAGCTGCAAGGAGAAAGCTTCCCAACATTCCTTCAACAATCGAGGCAGCAGAGGTTCTTACAACCAAGAAGGCAGTTGATCTCTATAAGAAGTTTGGCGTATTTAATAAGACCGAGCTTGAAGCAAGAAAAGAGATCATCTTTGAGACCTATGCAAAGACCATTAATATAGAAGCTCTCACCATGATAGATATGGCTAGTAAGCAGATCATTCCTGCTGTAATGAAGTATGCAGGAACTCTTGCAATCAACATAAATGCAATCGCTGCTGCAGGTTGTGATGCATCTGTTGAGAAGGCAGAGCTCAAGGAGATTTCAGATAACTTAAAGGCTATGAAGAAGGCTCTTGATCAGCTTAAGAAGGATGAGGAGAAGGCAAGAACCATCTCTGATACCAGAAAGAGAGCATACTACTGCAAGGATAAGGTAATGCCTGCAATGGTGGCATTAAGAGAGCCTGCAGATAAGCTTGAGATGCTTGTTGATAAGAAGGATTGGCCCTTCCCTACATACGCTGATTTACTTTTTGAAGGCTGAGAGCACTTGGCGAAGTATTGTTGAGCCTAGTGCGAACGTGTTCCAGCGAGCGACAGCGAGAGCGGAACTTCCCTGTTAAATGAACCTGCGGAGTGCTGATTCAAGGCACTTCGCGGAAACTAAAAAATTTTTCTAAATTTATGAAAAAAGTGCTTGCATTTTTTTTATAACTTACGTATAATCAATTCTTGTCGGTGGGCTATCGCCAAGCGGTAAGGCAACGGACTCTGACTCCGTCATTTCGTAGGTTCGAATCCTACTAGCCCAGTTCAAACCTCAGAATTTGATTCTGAGGTTTTTTTACTAAAATGGCAAAGAACGCGAGGTGCGTTGTGAAGTCTCTTATGAAGGATTTTGCGTTCCCGGTTTTGTGGGAGCTATTATTTATAGTGATGTGCATTATGCGCCCGATAAAGACGCTTTATTTGTTCTTTGTATTTTATCTCGTTCTTCTTGTTTATTATCACGAGAGCTTTTCAATAAAAGAATTTTCCGCTAATTTCAAAAATATCAAAAAGTTTTGGATTCCTGTTGCCATAACCTTTGCTGCGATGCTGGCTTTATACTGGGTTAAGACCAATGTTATCCAGAGAAATATAATTATGCTGGATGGAACCTTCAGTATCACATGGGAGAACAGCTATTTAGGCGAGCTCCTCTATGCCATCACTATTATGTTCCTTGGTCCCATTGCCAGTGAGATATACTACAGGAAGGCAGTCATGAGGTTCGATACCATTGGCTCCACAATGATTAGCTTTGTGATCGGACTTTTGCTCTGCGGCTTTGGAAGTGCATATCTTCCTCTTGGAGTTGCTGAAGCAGTGATGCTGGCGTTGCCCCTTGCTCTTTGTTATTTCGTAACGAGGAATGTATATGTATCCATGGCAGCGAATATTCTGTTTATGATGTATCAGCACATTCCAAATATTGTTTATGACGTAGCGAGAATTTCGCTTAGATGATGATTATAGAAATGTAAAACCCTGTCTGCAAGGACAGGGCTTTAATTGTTTATGGGCAATCCACCGGGGTTATCTTTTTAGTATAGAAACTGGCAGCATTTAGAAATTTGACTCAAATTCTGATATGGGCATGGGCCTTGCAAGATAGTACCCCTGGAATCTGTCACAGCCAAGGGACTTAAGGTATTCAAATTGCTGCTCAGTCTCAATTCCTTCCGCAACTACATTCATTCCAAGGCTCTTGCAGAGCTTAAGAGATGATTCCAGGATCATCTTGCTGCGGGGATCCGATTCGCTTCCTGCGATGAAGGTGCGGTCGAATTTTACATATTCCGCATGGACATCCTTAAGCATATTAAGAGATACATTTCCTATACCAAAGTTGTCAATTGCAACTCTGAAGCCCTCTGCACGGAATGCATCTATAAGCTCGAACTGTTTCTCAGTGTCGTTCATAAGATCAACTTCAGAGAACTCAAGAACAAGTCTGTTTGGATCTATCCTATAGTTGTTTACAAGCTCCTTAAGGGCCTTTAGAGCATCCATGTAGAAAAATACCTTAGGCGTTACGTTAACACCCATTATAATGTTATATTTTGAGGTATTTTGCCATGCGCTCAGTTGTCGCATAACAAGCTCCCAGTTTTTGTAATCCAGCTGAGCGATGTGCTCTGTTTTTTCAAGGATACCTATATATTTTTCAGAAGGGACTACGGTTCCGTTTGGCTTTTTCCATCTTGTCAGTGCTTCCACGCCGGTTACAGCCTTGTCAGAGTTAAAGAGGGGCTGAACATAGATGGTGAACTGTCCGTCTGAAAGGTTATTTTCAAAGGTGCTGAGGAATTCCTCTTCGTCTTCACTTTGCTTAAGAAGCTTATTGGTGTAGAAGGTGAGGATATTTTCTCTCTGGTCATGAAGGGACTGAAGTGCCAGGTCAGCCCTTTCTATCATGGTGGTTACAGGTATTTCCGGATCATCTATTCTGTAAACGCCAAGGTGGAAATAGAGATGATAATTCTCGCTGTCTACAAGCTTGCCTATTTCCTCTACGGCATCGATGAAGGTTCCTTCATCAAATCTGTTTTCGGGCATACATAATACGAAATGATCAGCCTGAATTCTTCCGTATACCGTGTCGGAACCGCAGCGCTTTCTAAGCATATCTGCGATGGCGATGAGGACTTCGTTCCCTCGCTGTCTTCCGTATCTCTCATTCAGAACTCGGAAATGTCTGATGTCTCCTGTGATTAGCAGTCTATCCACGTCGGGATCGTCCACCAGAAGCTTTCTGATGGCACGGCATATTCCGTCAAGGTTAAAAAGCCTTGTGAGCGGGTCGTGGGTTACAACATAGTCAGTATCAGTCATGCCCTGAGATAGCTGTATGCCCTCGGAATTAAGGATTGGAACGATAGCTTCTCCCGGCTGAGGGAGGTTCTGAGTATCAACACTTATAAGCTCCAATACGCATGAAAAGCTGTTGTCATCGGGTAAAAGGAGCTTTATGGGAATGGACTGGATGAGATGCCGTCTGTTTTCATAGATCTCTTCCTTGCTCTGTCTGTTAGAACTAAGGCATGCCCTGTAGCTGCTGCAATTTGAGCATCTTGAAGTAGCATTCCATACAGAATGACATTCTTTTCCGTAGTGGACGCCGCCTGATGCGTCAACAGTAATCTCACGGCATTCAATGGGATCAACAAGGCGGACGGTATCATACATTCGCTTCATTGTGTCCATCATCTGACCGAGATCTTTATAGGTGTACTCATCTACTCGCATAGATTAATCCTCATCTTCGGGAGACTGCTTTGATTGTGCTGCAGCTTCCCTTTTTTCAATCCAGTTAGTATATACAACGTTAAAAATAGCAGCAAACGGAATTGCCAGCATGATGCCTGCAACGCCGAACATTCTTCCTCCAACAACCAAAGTTACCAGGATCCAAATGGCAGGAACGTTTAAGGATCCTCCGAAAAGCTTGGGCTTAATGATATATCCGTCCACAGTCTGAAGAATTATTGTAAAAATAAGGAACAACAGAGCGTGGAATGGATTAACCAGTACAAGGATAAATGCGCCGATAACTGCACCAAGGATGGGACCAAAGGTGGGGGCCAGGTTGGTAATTCCTACAACCACTGAAATAAGCACTGAGTAGGACATACCTGTTATCAGCATAAAGAACCAGTTAATTATTCCTACGATAATTCCATCAAGAAGATCATAGACGATGTACTGCAGCAGGATGTTGTTACACTTATCAAGGAATGCTTCCATGCTCTTGAAGGCAGGAGCGGGAACAAACTGCCTTAAGAGTCTTCTGCATCCAAACTGGAGCTTTTCTTTGCCCATAAGAAAATATATGGCCAGGATGAAGCCAAGTACCACGTTGACAACATTTCTTCCTATTCCGGCAGAAACATTGATGACCTGCTCAATGGCCTGCGGCAGTTTCTGTGCAAACTGTGCCAGGAAGGTGTTGATCTTGGATGTGATACCGGAAATATCCAGATGGAAGCTTCCTGCCTTTATACTCAGTGTATTGAGCAGTGATTCAAGGGAACCGGCATAGCCGTCCAGGTTGGATATAAAGGTTGAAATACTGTCAATGAGCTGAGGTATCAGCGCTATCATCAAAAGCACAATCACAAGTATTATTGTCGCTATGGCAAGCACTACGGATAATATGCGCTTGGCATCAGCGTTTTTGATACCCTTTAGCAGTTTTTTCTCAAAAAGGTCCACAAGGGGATGCATGATATATGCGATGATAAGACCTGTTATTACAGGTGAAAAATATCTGCCAAGAACCCCAAGAGCTCCAAGGAATACGTTCAGGTGAGAGAGCACAAGATATAAAACTACCGCAGAGCAGGTAGCGATTGTGTAAGGAAACCAATTTCTGTTAAACCAGTCTTTGTTAAATTTCATAATGTCTGTATGTGCATAAAATTTGCACATTTCCCCAATCTATAGTATTTTATCGTTATACTAATTCTAGTCTTTAAGGGAATTCGAATCAATTAAAAAAGTATTAAGATTCGTCAAATTTTAAACGGATAGGAGTTAAGAAAATGATCAATCATATGGACCGCGTAAAAATGATAGAGTTCCAGGACAGGGGCGATGAGCGCGGACAGCTTATAGTAGTTGAGGGTGCACAGGACATCCCTTTTGATATCAAAAGAACATTCTACATCTATGGAAGTGATGCTACTGTTGTAAGAGGAAAGCATGCAAACAGAAGGACAGAGTTCGTCCTTATAAATGTTGCAGGTTCCAGTAAGGTTAAGGTTTTGGATGGTGCTGGAAATGAGACGATTTTCTGTCTGAACAGACCTAACACAGGAATTTATCTCCCCAACATGGTTTGGAAGGAGATGTATGATTTTAGCCCGGATTCGGTGCTTTTAGTACTTGCCAGTGAGCATTATGATGCTGCTGAGTACATCAGGGACTATGATGAATATGTAAAAGAGATATCATCTTTTTCTAATGAATCTGCCAATTGAGAAGATAAGAACACAGATGATACCTGCAAAAAAGCCACAGGTAATGACGCTCCGTATATATTCCATATGCGGGGCTGTTTTTTTGAAAATATACATGGTGGGGTCACTGCTGTGATAACCCTCTACAATGTCGCCCTTGGCTAAGGCTGCATCCACATCAGCCTGAGTCATCTCGATATTTTTGTGATTAAAGTAAGGATCAGCGATCTCGGTGTTTGTGTAAAGCACTTTAGGCTCTGTGGTTGACACATAATAAATGCCTGATGCCAGGATAAATGAAACTGCAAAAAGCAGGGCAAACTTTAAAAAGTTGCAGCTGATATGAGCTATTGTTTTTACGAAGGCCTTATGGAGCTTAAAGTCGGCAATATCCGGAACGACGATCTCTTTTTCTCCAAGAGGGAGAAGGATAATCTCTTTTCTAAGAAGCTCCGGGAAGTTCTCTGCTTTTTTCGAAAGGGTATCGTAGAGCCATGCACCGATGAAAACAAAAGTGAGATTCTTGTAGCTTAAGTTAAAAAGGAACGGATCACTCATGCCAATAAAGCAGAAGGTTATCATAATGGCGAGCTCCGGCTTTTTGTTGTTTTTAACAATGTATTTTATCCAAACAAGGTAGATAGAGCATATCAGGATAAAGGATACGATTCCAAGCTGCAGGAAAAGGTATAAGAAGGAATTATCCAGCATATACCAGCTTGTGGGAGTCTCACCAAAATATGAACCAAAAGGTGTGATCTTTTCATTGGTCAGGAAATAAAGCGCATATTCGTAGCGCTTGTGAAGAAGCTTATTCATGAATTCGAAGGCATCTCCTGTTGCAAGAAGAGGTCCTGCGATTGAAAAGATTACTGTGGCAGGGAAAAGCATGAGGATAAGAGCATTTTCAAGCTTTGAACGCTCTTTTCTCGCATGGAGATAAAGGTTTGCCACAAGATATATTGAAATAGAAATAAGTCCCGTAAGACTTACGGTGTATACATAGATAAAGCAGCTAAGGAGCATTGCAATAAGAGATGCCCTTACCAGCTTTGAAAAACTCTCTGCTTTATATAAATAGAAAAAGAGCATTATGAGTATCAGAAGTGTGGTGTGGGTTGTATTGGGATAGGGATAGCCCAGTGAATGTCTCATAATATAGCCAAAACCGCTTCTGTTATTCATGTGATTAAGCTCTTGAATAAGGCCTGTCATTGAGAGAACATAAAGTACAAAGTAAGAAATGCCAAGGATATAGAGGCCAAGGCGCATTACTTTTTTCTCATTTATACCCTTCATGCCCAGCATCATGGTAAAGTATATAAGAAGACCTTTCTCGCCGGAACATGCGTAAGTAATTGAGCCTGCCCCGAGAAAGCATATTATGATAAGGCATTCTGCCAGTGTGTGTCTTGTGGAAATGATTTTGATGCCAAACATGGCGGCACCTGCCAAAAGAAGCACATTGTAGATAGTCTGTCCGTCATAGAAGCCTATAGCACGAGCGCCAAAGAGAATCAGGAAGTAAATATAATAAAAGAGCTCGAAAGCTTTTATTTTGTTGTTTGCGTTTATAGATTCTCCCATGCGGTTGCAGGTTTCCTTTCAACAGCCAAATTATATAAAAGGATTATAGCATATATGTACGGTTTAATGATTAATGAATTAAAGAATGTGCTTGTAGCCTTCATTTGTACCTGGGGACTACAGCTTCTTACAGGTATTACCGTAAGGAATCCGCTGACCCTTTTGTATTTCGCGCTTTTCTGGATCCTTGGAAGATGTAAGAAAAATGAGAAATATGATGATAAAAAAGGGAAAATGGCGGATATTCTCTGGGGAGCAGCTTCAATTATTTTATCAGGCGCAGTGACTTTTTTTATAGGAAGAAAAGCTGTGCTTGGATTCGACAGCGGATTATTCAGGCTTGTTGGAATTCTGATTATTTTCGCCGGAATGTTTTTGGTATTTGTAAGGCTTAAAGATTTGCCTTCTTTAATAAAAAATATTTTTTCCAAGGATTATTCATTCCTGGCTGTAAAAGGCATGATGCAGGAAGAGAAGAGTAGGAAAGAACTGCCCTTTAGTGATTTGACAGTTTTGGGCATCAGCGCTGTAATCTGCTTTTTATGTTACCTGCCTTATTTTTTATATGAGTACCCGGGAATTATGACGGCAGATTCTCTTGTTCAGTACGAGCAGATAATTGGAGTAACACCCTGGTCCAACCACCATCCTGTGGCTCATACCCTTGTGATTTCATTCTTCTATAAGCTTGGATTGGCAGTAACGGGAGATATAAATAAAGCCATAAGCTTCTATACCGTAGCGCAGATGATATTTATGTCTCTTTGCTGCGGAGCGGTGGTGCTTCGTGTAAAAAGAATAGTTGGAGGAATCGTAGCACCTGTCCTTTCTCTTATATTCTTTGCGCTTGTGCCATTTAATGCGGTATTTGCAGTGACTTTATGGAAGGATGTTCCATTTGCGGGGATTGTGATGCTGACGGGCTGCCTTCTAGTCGATATGGCGCAGAAGGACAGGGGAGTGTGGAGCGACCTCATAATGCTGTTTGTACTGCTTGTGCTTCTTTCATTATTCAGGTCAAACGGATGGTATGCATTTTTACTGTGCATTCCCTTTATGTTGTATTTTTATAGAGATAACCTGATTAAGATTGCAGTTATGGTAGCGGCATCAGTCCTTGCAGTTATCATAATAAAAGGACCTGTCATGACTAGCGCAGGCGTGATTCAGCCTGATTTTACAGAATCCCTGTCACTCCCTCTTCAGCAGGTGGCAAGAGTTCTTGTTAATGACAGAGCATTAAGTGATGAGGACATGGAGCTTATCACGGATGTTATAGATACCACCTATATTCATGAGCTTTACGCACCTGATTTTGCGGACAATATAAAGGAGCTCGTAAGAGCGGGACATCCTGAAGTTATCGAGAATAATAAAGGTACCTATCTTGGGCTGTGGCTTACGCTTTTTGCAAAATATCCTGCTGATTATATAAAGGCATGGTTTGACCTTGTGGGCGGATATGTGTATACTGATTTTCCCTATGATGTTGGAAATGTGGATGGAATAATGGCAAATGATCACGGCCTTGTTCCTACTCCGCTTATTGGCGGAAAAGCCGTAATTAAGGGAAAAGAGATACTGATAAAGCTTGGAAGCTTTGTACCGATTTACGGAATGCTGTGGTGCGCCGGTGCATATACCTGGCTTGTGATTTTTGCATTGATAGCTGTACTTAAAAATGGCAGAAATAAGAAGCTAGCCGTAATCATGATACTTCAGGCGGCCATGATTGCCACACTTCTTGTCGCGGCGCCTGTCATTGACTTTAGATATGAGTATGCAGTTGTAATGCTAATGCCTCTTACGGTTTCGATATGTGTTATCATAAAGAGTGAAAAAACAGCTAAGGAGTACTGAGTAATGTATTCATTCGACTCAAGGATCAGATACAGTGAATGCGATATAAACGGATTTCTGACTATAGAGGGACTAATCGATTATTTTCAGGATTGCTCGACCTTTCAGACCCAGGAAGGACCTGCAACCATGGAAGCGATGGAGAAGCTTGGCATTGCCTGGGTTATTAACAGCTGGCAGGTGAATGTGAAAAGGCTTCCTAAGCTTGGAGAGAGTGTTACCGTAGGTACTGTTCCCTATGAGCTTAAGGCGTTTATGGGTCTTAGAAATTTTTTCATGAAAACTAAGGACGGAGAAGAGCTGGCTATTGCCAACTCCGTGTGGTCTCTCATAAACCTTGAGAAGGGCACTCCCTACAGAATAAATGATGATATAATTAAAACCTATCCATTGGATGAAAAGCTTCCAATGGAGTATGCCCCAAGGAAAATTGCAGAGCCTGAGGATGGCAGACGATTTTCTGTAAAAGAAAAGAAGGTGGGGCTTCACCATCTTGATACAAATCACCATGTAAATAACGGTCAGTACATAAGAATTGCGCTTGCGGCTATCGAGGAGTTTTCAGGAAAAGAGAATTTTGATTCTCTTAGGACCCTTGCGAAAAACAGACAGGATTTCATGGTGAGAGCTGAGTACAGGCAGCAGGCTCACTTAGGGGATGTGATTCATCCTGAGATAGTAATAGGTACAGGAGATGACAGTCTTACAGGCTGCGTTGTCTTACTGAATGATGATGGCGGTAAGCCCTATTCAATAGTGGAACTTAAACAGTTGTAATATTTTAAAGGAGTTATAAAGTGCTTAGAATTGGAGAAAAGCAGGAACTTGAGATAATTAAAAAAGTAGATTTTGGTGTGTATCTTGCAGAGAGACAGGGAGATGAGGACAAGGTTCTTCTTCCTAAAAAGCAGGTGCCACAGGATGCAGAGATAGGTGATGTGCTGTCTGTTTTCCTTTATAAGGATTCTGATGACAGACTTATAGCAACCACAAGAATTCCTAAGCTTATGCTTGGCGATGTTGCCATGCTTAAGGTTAAGGATGTTGGTAAGATCGGTGCCTTCATGGATTGGGGACTTGAAAAGGACGTACTTTTGCCCTTCAGAGAGCAGACAAGAAAGGTAAAGAGCGGCGAAGAGGTTCTGTGTGCTCTTTATGTGGATAAGTCAGGACGCCTTGCTGTTACCATGAACGTATATGAGTTCCTTAGAACTGACAGCCCTTATCATAAGGATGACAGAGTGACAGGAACAGTGTACGAGACCAGTAACAATTTTGGGGCTTTCGTAGCTGTTGATAATATTTTCTCCGGGCTTATTCCCAAGAAGGAGCTTTACGGGGATATCAGAATCGGCGACCAGATCACTGCCAGAATCACCGAGATCAGAGAGGATGGAAAGATTACCCTCAGTATCAGAGAAAAGGCATATCTTCAGATTGATTCAGACGCAGAAAAGATCCTTGCCAGAGTGGAAGAGGAAGGCGGAAGACTGCCCTTCACAGATAAGGCTGATCCTGAAAAGATCAGAACTGAAATGGGAATGAGTAAAAACGAGTTCAAACGCGCCATTGGACATCTCTTAAAAGAGGGCAAAATAAAGATAGGAGAATCCGATATCACTCTTATCTGATGTCGGCTTCAAGCTCACGCTGCATTGCTTCTGTATAGGAAGCATTGTCAGAAGTCAGGTTTTTTCCGATGGTTCCTGAATAAATAAGATAAAAGAATAGAAGCGGTAAAACCAGCCTGAGGAATATCCTCAGGCGATTTTTTTTGAAAAGCTCCTTAGAATCAAAGAGCAGCTTATGATAACCTATGGCTGCCATAGGCAGCATCAGCACAAAGTAAGGAAGCGTATACTGTGATTTTGCTTCCCACATGATATGGAAAAGAAATCCGCCTATGATGGTAATAGCAAGGATTTCAAAGCAGTTACCGGTGTTTTTGTTTTTGAATACCAGAAACAAAAGGCATCCAAGCAGTATAAAGAATTGCAGCCAATTTAGAAATCCTATCTGCAAAAAGTAATTGTTATAGGTAAGAAGCTTGCGGACAGGGTTATTCTCATAACGGATTTCCTGAAGAGGTCGTATGATCCAAAGGGCCTCATAGCTTGGATCGTTCCACTCGGAAGAGAGCTTTCTTGAAAAGAACTCCAGGCAGTCGTATGGATTTTCGCTAAAATATTCGAGTCTTTCTTTTATGGCATCTGTTGCCATTTTTTTGTTTATATCAGGGTTGTAGCCGCTCTGTTCATAGCTGTCCGTATTAAAGCCGTTGTACCACCCCTCGGCAAGGTCGCTGTCCTGAAGTCCCATGGCTATCCAGGAGTAAGTGGATGCACCTTTTCCCACATCGATGCCTGTCATCTGACGAACTATCAATGAAGGAACCTTTGCCTGAATCAGAAATGCCACAACAAAAAGAGCAGGAAGCGCCAGCAGAATAGCCTTTTTATTTCTGATGGCTGCCATAACAATGTAGATAAAAATGGCAATGAAAAAGATCAGGTAATTGGACTTAAGCAGCATTGCTGCCAGAATGGACAGCGCTGATAAGATGCAGTTTTTTATGAATTTATCTTTTTCAAATTTAAGCGCATGGTAGATTGCACTAACCGACAGGGCAAGGCCCGGGATTGTACCGTAGACGAAGGTGCAGTAGATATGAAGAGGATAAAACAGTATGCCAAAAAGCAGCACCATAAGCTGAGGCGTGGCATTCTCTTCATAAATAAAACCTGTAATATCAGACAGGCGCTTATAAAAAAGAACAAGGAAAAGAGCATTCATTATCTGGAATGCAAGGAAATTTCCAAAGCCGAAAATGCTAAAGAAGACATAGCTAAAGAGCATAAGCCCCATCTGATTGGGATAGGTGTGGATATATCCGCCCTCCATGAAAAAGGAGTAGTTTTTTGAGCGAAGACCGTAAGCAGCCAGCTGAACAAAGGCCTGATCCGATACAGGAGAAAGTCTTGAAAAGTACACAAACAGAGCTGACATTAAAAAGATAATAGCCAGCATGATATTTTTTACTTTGGACAAATTCTTTTTATTTTTTTCTTTTAAAAGATCCTGAAAAAAAGAGAATCTGCCAAGAAATACCATGATTGCAAGGATAACCCCGGTGAAGATTACATGGATAAACACATTGTCTTTCATAAAATATGTTTTCTCATTGCTGTCCACAAGACAGGTCACCGTCGCTGAAATATATACAAAAAAAGCGAGAATGATCAGGGAAAGAAAAGAAATTATTATATTAAATGTTTTAGATATGAAGCCTTCATGGTTGATGTTTTCCATAGTTAATAGACATCTCCGTTAACTGCGAATTTGTCTATATAATAACATAAGTCACCGCAAAATGCGGTGACTTATTGCTGCCATGGCTTAGACTCTCAGATCAATATTAGCTCCTATATCCGGGTTCACGGATAATTCCATTGCAGAAGTGTCTATCATTTCGGCGACGGCGGTACCGACATCCGAAAGGGAATCGAGGCTGTTTTTGAGCATTGCTGCGCCAAAATCAGTCTGGACTTTGCTTAAAGATAAAGCCATGGATAATTCGGGTATGTCCATATAGCCACCTCCTTTACTGCTTAAGTGGATACATCCATGTATTTTCGGCTATACATGGCCCTCATAAAAAGAAAGCTAATATCCTAATTTGTATATCGATTAATGGCCATTAGAAGTTTATTGGGAAAAATCCACAAAAAACAACTAGTTTTTTGTGGATTTTTATGCAATTATCGAGTAGAATATAATCAACTATAATTATGTAATATGCATAGGAGAGCATTATGATTTCAAATCAGATCCTTCAAAACACAATAGATGGATTGAAAGGCATAGCACACGTGGATCTGTGCGTCCTTGATGTCGACGGGGGAGAGGTGGCTGCCACAAGACCTGACTTAAGTCTTGTTGCGGATTCAGTTAGGGATTTTGTGAGATCACCTGCAGACTCTCAGGAGGTTCAGGGACATCAATATTTTAAAATATATGACGAGCAGCAGCTGGAGTATATTCTCGTGGCTGCAGGCAGCGGTGAGAGCACCTATATGATAGGCAAAATGATCGCTTATCAGATTCAGGGTCTTCTTGTTGCCTACAAGGAGCGTTTTGATAAGGATAATTTCATCAAAAACCTGCTCCTTGATAACCTGCTTTTGGTGGATATTTACAGTAGGGCAAAAAAACTTCACATTCCTTCCGATGCAAAGCGTGTTACAATGATAATTGCTGCCGAGAAGGTTAGGGAGAATAATGTCCTTGAGATGGTGCGTTCATACGGCGCAGGCAATGGTGGCGACTTTGTAACCGAAGTAGATGAGGACAATGTCACTGTAGTTAAGGATGTTACCGAGTACAAGTCAGCTGAGGAGATTTCAGCATCAGCTCAGCAGCTTCAGGAGCACCTTGAGAGCGCAGGCATTAAGAATGTACATATCGCAATAGGTACAGTAGTTGGCGAGATCAAGGAAGTGAGCCGTTCCTACAAGGAAGCCAAGATGGCCCTTGATGTAGGAAGAATCTTCTTTGAGGAAAAGGGCGTAATCAGCTATGGCGAGCTCGGAATCGGAAGACTTATTTATCAGCTTCCCATTCCTCTTTGCAAGATGTTCATAAAAGAGATATTCGGCGGCAAGAATCCCGATGGATTCGATCAGGAGACTTTGTCCACAATCGACAAGTTCTTCGAGAACAACCTGAATGTATCAGAGACATCAAGACAGTTATTCATTCACAGAAATACACTTGTCTACAGGCTTGATAAGCTCCAGAAGAGCACAGGCTTAGACCTTCGTGTCTTCGACGACGCCATCACATTCAAGATCGCTTTAATGGTGGTACGTTACATGAAATACATGGAGCGATACTAATGCGTAGCAATCCGTGTATCGCGAAAGTTTAGAACAACAAATAGTTTTTTAGCAAGGAAAAAGGTATGGAAAAAGTTAGAAGAAAGAGAGTAGCGCGTCCTGTCGGGGAGGACGACATTATCACGCTTGAAAACGTGACGAAGTCCTATTCCACGGGCGCTCCGGCACTTAATGGGGTCACCCTTCATATCAAGAAGGGTGAATTTGTTTTTATAGTAGGAGACAGCGGTTCCGGTAAATCCACCCTGATCAAGCTCCTGCTTCGTGAGCTTGTTCCTTCTGACGGTAAGATCACCGTTATGGGACAGGATCTTGGCAGAATGCGACACAGAAACATTCCCAAATTCCGCAGAAAGCTTGGAATCGTATTCCAGGATTTCCGACTTTTGATGGACAGAAATGTTTATGAGAACGTTGCATTTGCTCAGAGAATCATTCAGAAATCCTCAAGAGAAATCAGGAAAAATGTTCCGTCAGTGCTGGCTACAGTCGGCCTTGCCGGAAAATACAAGAGCAAGATAAAAGCCCTTTCAGGTGGTGAGCAGCAAAGAGTTGCCATCGCAAGAGCTATGGTCAACAAGCCTGAAATCCTGCTTGCAGATGAGCCTACAGGTAACCTTGATCCCAACAATTCTTGGGATATCATGAAGCTCATGGAGCAGATAAATGCAAATGGTACTACAGTCATTATCGTTACACATAACAGAGAGATTGTTAATGCCATGCATAAGAGAGTTATTACTATGAAAAAAGGCGTCGTGATTTACGACGAAGAAGAGGGTGAGTATCACGATGAGGATGAGTAGTTTTTTCTATACACTGGGACAGGGCTTTAAGAATCTTGGCCGCAACAGATGGTACACTCTGGCATCTATTGCAACAATAAGTGCATGTCTGTTCCTGTTTGGTATTTTTTATTCACTGGTTTCAAATTTTCAACACGTTGTTAAGACTGCTGAGGAAGGCGTATCCGTAACTGTTTTCTTTAATGAGGGCACAAGCGAGGAAGTAATGCTTGCGGCAAAATCTCTTATTGAAAAGAGACCTGAAGTCAGCAAGGTAGTATATATTTCCGCTGAGGAAGCCTGGGAAAGTTTTAAGACAGATTACCTTGGGGAATACGCAGATGGCTTTACCGAGAATCCTCTTGAGGATATGGGTAACCTTCAGATTTACCTCAGTGATGTTTCCATGCAGCCCGCTCTTGTAACTTATCTTGAATCAATCAATGATATCAGGACAGTTAACAGATCAGAGGTTACGGCATCAATGCTGAGCGGTATCAACAGCCTTGTTGCTTATGTGTCAATGGGTATTATAGGAATCCTTCTTCTGGTTTCTATTTTCCTTATCAGCAATACGGTTACAATCGGTATCGCTGTAAGAAGACAGGAGATCGAGATAATGAAGTACATCGGAGCTACGGACTTTTTTGTTCGTGCACCCTTCGTTATTGAGGGTATCCTTATCGGACTGTTTGGATCGGTAATCCCGCTTGTGATCATTTATGTGATCTATAACAAAGCATCATTTTACCTGGCAGAGAGATTTTCAATGCTAAACTCAATCCTTGATATTCTGCCGGTTAATACTATATTTGAAGCTCTTTTGCCTATTTCAATTTTAATAGGCGTTGGAATCGGATTTATGGGAAGTGTGACGACAGTTAGGAAGCATTTGCATGTATGATTACCGATTGAGGAAAAACAGCAAAAGAATATTGTCGGTTTTACTTGTTTTTGCAATGCTTATGCTATGTGGGGGTAACTCGGCTATATCTTCATACGCTGCTGTTACAAAAGAGAGCATCAAGCAGAAAGAGAATCAGATAGCGAACGCCAAAAAAGAGCGTGAGAGTATGAAAAGCTCTCTGACTGATCTCCAGACAGTTAAAAAGAATCTGGAATCGGAAAAGTCTGATCTTAAGAAGTACATTACAGAGCTTGATTCAAATCTTACTCAGATTCAGAACAATATCGATGAACTTCAGGGTAAGATTGAAGAAAAAGAGCAGAAGATAGAAGAGACCACAGCTGAGCTTGAAGAAGCTATTGAAACCCAGAATACACAGTACGAAGAAATGAAGGACAGAATTCGTTTCATGTATGAAAAGGGTGAGACCATGTACTTTGAGCTCCTTGCGGAGTCTGAATCCTTTGGCGATATGCTTAATAAAGCCGACTACATAGAAAAGCTGTCTGCCTATGACAGGCAAAAGCTTGAGGAGTACATAGAGCACACAGAACTTGTGGAAATGACAAAGACAGCCCTTGAGGAAGAGAAGGAGACTCTCGACCAGGCCAAGGCTGATCAGCTCATTGAGGAGGATAATATGAAAAACCTCCTTGCCCAGAAGAACAGTGAAGTCAGCAAAGTATCTGCGAATATTGCGGATAAAGAAGCAGCCATCAAGGAATATGAGGCGCAGATTGCGGAAGAGAATGCCACCATCGCCGCTCTTGAAAAAGCTGTTGAAGCTGATAAGGCAGAGCTTGCAGCGCAGAATGCGAGAAAATATGACGGCGGAGTGTTTACATTTCCATGTCCCTCATATACCAGAATATCTGACGATTACGGTATGAGAATGCATCCTACCCTGGGAATTCAGAAGATGCACAACGGTATAGATCTCGCGGCAGCCAGCGGTTCAGCAATTCTTGCAGCTTATGACGGCAAGGTCGTTGCTGCTGCATACAATTCAACCATGGGTAACTATATAATGATAGACCATGGAAGCGGACTTTATACGATATATATGCATGCTTCTTCCCTTAGCGTATCAACAGGTGCAGAGGTAAAGAAGGGACAGAAGATTGCGGCAGTCGGTTCCACAGGAAGATCCACAGGACCGCATCTGCATTTTGGTGTTAGATCAGGGGGTAATTACGTTAGTCCCTGGAACTATTTGAAGTAAGGAAGTTAGAACAATGGAATCAGGATCAAGCAGAAAAACTCCGTATCTCATTGGGTTTGTCATAGGCGTTTTAGTATGCATGATGATAGCAATGGGATTTATCAACTATCTCGGCATAAAGAAGATTTTAAGCAAAACAGCTGCAGCAGACAGTGCAGCTACAGCTACTTCTGAAAGCCACGAGTTTTCCGGTGACACAGCCATAGATGAGTCTACACTGCAGAAGATAAAGATAGTTGAAGAAGCTATAAATGAGAATTACTACAAGACAGATATAGACAGGGATGCAGAAGCGGTTTCAATTTACAAAGGAATTGTTTCTTCTCTGGGAGATCCTTATTCGGAATATTACACCGAGGAAGAGTACCAGGACCTCATGTCTGATACCAAGGGAATTTATTACGGTATCGGAGCCTATGTCAGCATGGATAAGGAAACCAATCTTCCACGTATTACAGCAACAATACCTGATTCTCCTGCAGAGAAGGTTGGACTTCTTGGTAACGATATCATTTATAAGGTAGATGGAAATCTCACTCAGGGCCTTACCCTTTCAGAGGTTGTAGGACTTATAAGAGGTGAGATCGGAACAACAGTTAAGGTAACTGTTTTCAGAGAGTCAGTGGGCGATTACATTGATTATGATGTTGTCCGCGACAAGGTGGAATCGCAGACAGTAAATGCATCCATGATGGATGATGAGATTGGATATATCGGCATCACGGAGTTTGATTCTGTTACAACCAATCAGTTCATGAATGGTCTGCAGGAGCTGAAGGATCAGAACATGAAGGGACTTATCATAGATCTTCGTTCAAATCCCGGCGGAAGCCTTAGCGCTGTATGCGAGATAGCAGAACAGCTCCTCCCCGAAGGTGTAATTGTTTACACTGTAGACAGGGATGGTAACAGAGAGGATTACACCTGTGATGGTGCCAATGAGATTGATATTCCCATGGTTGTTCTCGTTAATGGATATTCCGCAAGTGCATCCGAGATTCTTTCAGGCGCTATCAAGGATTACAAAAAGGGAACAATCGTAGGTGAAACGACATATGGTAAAGGTGTTGTTCAGAGAATATTCCCCTTTGAGGATGGAACAGCAGTAAAGCTCACTATCAGCAATTACTACACTCCGAATGGCAATAATATTAACGGAATCGGAATTGAGCCTGATGTGGAGATTAAGCTGGATACAGAAGCCCTCTCCAAGGATGGATCTGATAACCAGGTAGATAAGGCAAAAGAGATTCTGAGAGAAAAGATGAAGTAATTGATTTGTATTTGAGGAAAATAAAAGTACGTAGCGGCTAGAAATCATCAGTCGTCACGTACTTTTTTATTTTCATAAAAATTCTCCGCAAGATGCGAAATGCTATTTATCCCTTTCAGTCTTTTGCACTTATCTTAAAATCAGAAAAGTCTGCGTAGCCGCCGCATGCCTTGGTGCTGTATGCAAAGAGACCAAATCTTGCGCCTATGAAAAGATCAAGCTTGAAATAGAGGTTGTGTTTACCATCAACAGCTACATAGCCATTTCCTGCATCATAGGAGTATGTGCAAAAATCAGGGGCATCATTAAAGTCTGTTGTTACCTTAAGTCTTACGGAGCTTACACCATCCGGAAGCTCGCAGATAGTTGTGATTTTTGGATCTCTTTCATAGAAATCCTTATCACCGCCGACGGAATCGTTGTCTGCATCTGCTTCTATTTTTACAAGTGAGAGCTTTCCATCAGCTTTACTAAGTGCAATAGCGCCGTAGTGTGCATTGTAAGCGCTGATTCCGGCATAGTCGCCATCGTTTAAGGCTTTTCCATCTACTGTAATTTCGCCTGTACATACAGTCTCAACACATCTCTGGGTAAGAGTGTTTCTTGCTTTAAGAAGGTTTGATGTAACAGCGCCTGTTTTAATTCTAAGGGCATTCACGCCGTTTTCTTTAACAAGGCAGATGTTTTCTTCATCTATGTTGTGAGATACCTGCCACCATTTCTTTTTATCAAGAAGTTCTGACAAACTACCCTCATCAAAAGATTCATCATCAAAGAAGTGACCGCGGCCCCACTCATTAAGAGGCGTTTCATCATCAGATGGCATCTGTGGAACAACACCTGAAGTAGCAGGAACAGGATAGCCTTCATAATCATATTTCATGGGGAAGATCATGGGAAGTCTTCCAACAGCTCCTCTGTCCTGAAACATGAACATATACAGATTCCCTTCAGGGTCGTCAACCACGCCGCCCTGAGCTACCTGGAGAGCTTTTCTCTTATAACCCATTGGATCGTTGATTATAGTCTTTCCAACGAACTCACCTTCAAGCGTATCGCTGATGAAACAGCACTCTGTTTTTCTGCCTTCCTCTTCTTTAGGCATATGGCATGTGAAAAGATAATACTTTCCGTTTAATTTATATAAATGTGAACCTTCAAAACCAAGAGGCTGTCCGGGCTCGTCCTGAATAAGGATTCTCTGAAGACCGCCTTCTTTGGGACCCCAGGTATTTCTGTCGAGCTCAGTGATCCTTACTATTGTGTTGCCGTGAACGATGTAGACCTTTCCATCCTCATCAAAAAACAGGGATGAGTCATAGAAAAATCCATCCATTTCCTGCATTTTCCATGGGCCTTTAGCATCGGTTGCAGTAAAGAGCAGTGAGTTTGGACGTTCGTTGCAGGCAAAAACAAGGTAAAAGGTGCCATTGTCATATCTAAGTGACGGAGCCCACATTCCTCTTGCGTAGGCATGCTTTCCGTTTTTTAATTCATACTCGTCGTCATTCCCAAGAGTATCAAAAACATGTGCTGCTATATCCCAGTGTACCAGGTCCTTGGACTCAAGGATGTCTCCTCCGGGCATAAGGAACATGGTGGTGCTGGCCATATAGTAGGTGTCACCCACACGAATCACATCAGGATCCGGAAAATCTGCGGGTATTATTGGATTTTTTACCATAACCTTCCTCCTCAAAATGAATTAGCTTTCGCATAGTTTCCTTCCTAAAAGGCATTTTCTATTTAGGAAAGAGCAACATTCGATTATCATTCTACATCGTTTTGTTTTATAATGAAATCTGATTTGCTATGTAAGCAGAATAGTCAAGATTTCTGCTCATAACGATCATGGTTTTAGTTTTATTTTTGGAGGTTACTTATGGAAGAAGTACGTTTTCATTTGCCGGGACTGAGATATAATTTCCCTCTCAACATGTTCTGGCTCAGCCTTCAGGAGCAGCATCCTGAGTATTTTAGGGACGGTATTAAGATTGTTTCGTTTTTTGGATCATTCCCCTTTTCTCTGTGGAATGGCGGAAGACTTGTAAGTAATGATCAGTGCGACGCAGCATTTGTAAAAAACGTTATAAAGACTATAAATTCAAAGGGTATTCCCGTTCGTTATACCTTCACCAATCCTCTTATCGGGGAGGAGGATTTGGATGATCCCTTCTGCAACTTCTGTCTTAAGGCAGCAGATAACGGTATGAACGAGGTTCTTGTTTTTTCTCCAATACTTGAGCAGTATATCAGAGATAAATATCCATCATTCAAGATTGATTCCACAACCTGTAAAGAGATCAAGGACGTGGATGAACTGAATGCAGAGCTTGAGAAGGATTACCGCTACGTTGTCCTTGACTACAACATGAACAATAAGTGGGATGTTCTTGAAAAGATAAATCACAAGGAGAAACTTGAAGTCCTTATAAATGCCCTCTGCATACCGGATTGTAAGAGAAGGGGCGATCATTATAAGAATATCGCTCTCAACCAGCAGATTATTATGGACAATATGAAGCTTCCCAAGGAAAAGCAAAAGCACATTATTCCATGGAAGTGCGAATATGGGGACAACAACTGCATCCATACAATTCAGGGATATTCAACCTATGTATCTCCTGAGATGATCTATGAAAAATATCTGCCTATGGGCATTAACAACTTTAAGATTGAGGGCAGAACTGCCAGCATCTTCTCACTGGTTGAGACCTATTGTCACTACATGATTAAGCCTGAGTACCAGGGACAGGTAAGAATACTGCTGCTTAAAAATCTTGAGGCAGCAAAGGTAATTTCTGTAAATAAGCCCCGCCCTGCAGTATTTAAGGCAGAGTAACCGTTAACAAATATTACTTGCATTGGAGACTTGTATGAAAAACAGTAGTTTAACAGGACCTGACAGAATTCCTGAAGATCACAGATACGACAGATTTGATGATGGACAGGTGCTTTATGGTAAAAAGCAGGGAAGGCTTCCTGCCATGGGTTGGAACAGCTGGAACGCCTTTGGCAGCGGCAACACTGAAGCTCTTACCAAAGCCATGGCTGACAAGATAAAGGAGCTTTCTTTAGACGAGCTTGGCTATAAGTATCTTGTACTAGACGATGGCTGCTACAAAGACGAGAGAGCCTTCGGCAGACTTTCAAATGACGAGGAAAAGTTCCCCGGCGGTTTTAAGGTACTTGCGGATTATATCCACGGAAAAGATCTTAAGTTTGGTATGTACAACGATATTGGAACCAATCTCTGCGCCGGAGCTGCAGTTGGTACCTGCGGCCATGAAAAAGAGGATGCAGAGTCCTATGTGAGCTGGGATGTAGATTTTCTTAAGGTGGATAACTGTTATTATCTTTGGGACAATGCTACATTTTCAAAAGAGGAAAATGCAAAATACGTTTATGCGCCGGCTATAACAAAGGTATTACTATGCGGCGATAGCTTTGAGGCCGGTATAAATCTTGCAACATCGGGCAATGGTATTAAGACAGAGAAAATAGAGGATGAGACATTTTTTACCTTTATCGGTACTTTTGATGGAACAGGCCCTGCCCAGACTCCTGTTGGTGCTGAGAGCGGAGAGCTTTTCTTTGATGTGGATGTGCCATCTGACGGAGAATATGAGCTTACTCTTCGCCATGTAAACGGAGCAAAGATCGGTACCGGTTCCTGGCTTCAGATAGCAACAGGCGAGGGAACAGGCAGCAGGATATTGTTTGATGATTTCATCGGCGATATAGATTCTGAAAAGGTTCAGGAGACTACAGTGAAAATAAGCCTTTCAAAGGGCCAAAACAGAGTCAGACTTATGAACCACAGAAGACAGGAGAATACTCTGTATTCTTATGCAAGACTTAAGGAAGGCCTTTATGAAGCTGCTCCTGACAATGAGATGATATATTCTCTTTGTGAATGGGGTAAGACACAGCCTCAGAACTGGGCAAAAAAGGTTGGAGACTCCTGGAGAATTCTTAACGACATTACCTTTAATGTGGGAAGTGACGGTAATCCCGGCAAGGCAGCATGGACCAGCGATTACACAACCGGCGTTACAAGTCAGTATAACAAGTGCGTTGTCATGGATGAATTTGCAGGACTTGATAAGGGATGGAATGATCCTGATATGATGGTCATAGGCATGGATGGCCTTGATTTAGTTCAGAACCGCACACATATGGTAATGTGGTGTATGATGAATTCACCTCTTATGCTTGGCCTGGACCTTAGAAGGGTAAATAAGGGAGATGAGCTTTATAACATAATTGCCAACAAAAAGCTCATAGCACTTAATCAGGACAGACTTGGAATTCAGGCAAAGAGAGTGTTCTGCAGTCTTTTAAAAGAAGATGCAGATAAGGAATATGTTACAAACAACGACAGAGTCGATATTCTGGCTAAGCCATTAAGTGATGGAAGCGTAGCACTTTCGTTTATCAACTTGAGTGATGAGACAAAGGATGTTTATAGCATCACAAAAGAAGATATAGTAAAGGCTCTTAAGGATAAGCTGTGTGGGGACAGCTTTGAAAAGGCGGGCAAATATACAATCGAAGATCTTTGGACAGGCGAGGTTAGGTCTTTTGATGGAGAGGAATTTAAGGTAGACAGAATAGAAGCTTTTGATAATGTAACTATAAAGGTGATTCCTGAAGGGTGATCGCCGGGGGGATTTAAAGGTGAATGAAGGGGAAAATATAATTTTTGCAAGGGATAGACAAATTACAAAAAAGCAGGCAGCAAAAATAGCTCATGAATATGTAACCGGGGTATTGGAAGAAAATGATATTGAGGATATTCTCGGGGCTGCTATTTTGAAGGATCTTTATGATTGTAATACCTGCGCATACCATGTGGCGCAGATGTTTCTTAAGGGCATAATTCCTCCGGATTCAGACAGGGAATTTGGTATGGACAGAGTCCTTAATGAGGAGGAACTTGAAGAAATAGAGAACAGGATTTTCAATGTGAGACTGAGAAGGATTCCTAAGACCATCGAGGATGTGCGCCTTGCTGTTGATCTTCCAAGGAAGCTTACAAAAGAACAAACTAAAGGTTTCCTTAATGACGGTAGGATCATCGATGTCCGTGGAACAGAACAGTTTGAAGTCCAACACATAGAAGGGGCTGAGAACATCCCACTGTCAAAGATCATAATCAATCCGTTTATAATTGGCGGAGATAAATATCAGAAAATTTTATTTGTCTGTAAGACAGGAATGAAATCCACTATGGCTGCGGAGTATGCCAGAATAGCAGGATACAAAAAAGTATACGTCTCCAATATTTAATACATTTTTTAGAATATATCAGATAAAATAATACTAGAGCTAACTTTTGTATTAGAAAGGAGATATCAAATGAGCAGATTATCAGAAGTTACAGCACTTTATCAACAGCGCACAAAAGAGGTTGAAAACAGACTTGCCAATTCTCCCGATGATTCAAAGGTAGAAGCATTTATGCAGATTATGGTTGGTACTCTCAATGATATCTCGCAGACGCTGGCTATTATTGCAGATGAAAATGCAAAAAATAAATAATTACTCATTATGAGTTATAACTTCAAGAGTAGGTCCCTGGCTGATTTCAGTCAGGGATTTTTCTGTATCAACAGGTAAAAAGCCTGTATCTGTATGTGTGACATCCTTCCAGAATACGGGAGTTCCGTCACCTGCCAGGAAGGCTTTAACGTATTCCTCAATACTGTTTATCTTGTAGGGAAAACTCATTCCGCCCATATCATCCATGGGGAAATGAATATCTGAGCCGGATGCCATCCTAAAGTTATTCTTAATGGCATAGTCGTAGGCGAGGGCGTTCATATAATCTTCATTTCCTGCGTTAAATACTTCTGCGCCGTCACCGATTGTGGGAGAGATATGGATTGCAGACAGATAGCCCCGCTCTCTGTAGGGGTGAGCCTGCAGCATGATTCCGCCTGCCTCATGTACAAGATCATAGAGCCCTCTTCTGGATATTTCCATGATCTCCGGATGATCCTTCAGCCACTTTTTATCTACGCCGTATATCATGAATTCATCGCCCTGGAAATTGAATTCGATTCCGAACATTACTGTGAAGTCGTGACCTTTGGCTGCTTCGAGAGCATGCTCATAGCCGCTGCAATATATATCAACTCTTTCCTCCCAGGGAAGATCCTTTGGTACGCAGCTGTTTCCTGTAAAGAAGTGATCTGTAACGATCATTCCGCTGTAGCCAAGATTCATCATGTGATCGATGTAATCTTTTGCGGGAGTTCTTGAGCAGGCACTGGCTTCTATAGTATGTAAATGAGTTTCGTAAATATATTTCATTTTACCCTCTTATTTTTATTAAAATGCTGTTATAATTTATAAGGTTATTATCCAATAATAACATGACTTCATTTATTTGTATCAGAATAAATGAACCGAGGGGGATCGGTTACAAAAGTTTTACAAGGTATCAAAGAGGAGAAGCAATGGTTAAGTGTGGAAAATGTGGTGCTTTGGGGAGTGAAGGACAGAAATTCTGCTCCAGTTGTGGTGCTCCGCTGGCACAAAAGGCAGTTGGGGAGACACCTGTGATGACGGCTTATGCAGAGCCTGAGGATCGCAGTTTTATTCAGGGATTTACTCCGTCTCCGGAGAAATTCGAAGTTGGCACCAACGCAAATGGTTCTGTAAAGGAACTGGAGAAGCTGCTTATTTCAGCAAATGGCGGAGATTATGTAAGTTATCTTAATAAAGGAAGCTGGTCTAACTGGAACATTTTTGCAAAAATGGGCTGGGGACTTCTTTGGGTTTTCTTTTTCCCACTAATGACAATATATTATCTTTCAACTTCATACAGATTTAACAGGAACAGGCTTAAGGCTAACGAACTGCGCTGTGCCAACATTGTGGAGAACTATGTTTTTGCAAATGACCAGAACACCACATTGGAAGCACTGTATTTTATAAAGGGTCAGATCGATCAGCTTGAAAATATCAGCAAGAATTCCTACATGGCATTCTGGGTATCTCTTTGGAGAAACAAGGCTATGCAGCTTTACCAGAGATCAGTTGCCAATCACGGTGTGAATCCTGCAGTTAAGGATATCTATGACGAGATAGACAATCAGACACAGTATCTTCTGGATTCCGCTAAAAAGAAATACTGGGTTAAGTTTGTGGTCCTGGCTGTGGCAGCTCTTTTACTTACAACAGGAACTGTTGCTTATAAGAAATATGCAGACTATAAGGCTCAGCAGTATTACAAGACTTTCATCTATAACGAGGATGAGGAAGAGCTTTCAATGGATGCGGTAAATGAGACCAATACCGTTGTTCCTTCCGAGTTCAGCATGAGAAATATAGTTGGCAACTGTTTTGATATTTCCGATAAGAACATTGAGATGAAGCTTCTTAAAGAGGAGAATCTCGTTCAGCTTGATTTTGAGCTTGTCTGCAAGAAGGATTTCAAGCCTGAGCTCCAGGCCCTTATTGAGGAAAAGGGAGTAACAGGTACTGTAGATGATTATTACTACGGTAATTTTGTATTCAACGGTAACATGAGAGCCAATATCTCCAACTACGGCGGAATGGAGTCCGCTGCAGGTGCAAGTGCTCTTGAGAAAATGCTTGCGGCAAAAGAGGGAGATGTTATTCCCATCAGACTTTACTGCGAGTACAGTACTTATTCAAAATACTCCATCGAAGAGGTGGCAAGCTTCATGAGAACAGATACTCTCATGATGAATATGGAGCTCACATTCTATGAAGGTGAAGAATTTATAGATATTAAATAAATATATTTAGGAGGAGAGAAATGGGAGAAAAGAGACAGGCTATTACGGATGCGCGTTCCTTGGGAATGCCGAAAATGATGATTCTGGGATTGCAGCACATGTTTGCGATGTTTGGAGCAACGATACTGGTGCCGATCCTGGTCAACAATTACTTTGGAGGTCAGGGCCTCTCAGTACAGGTTACATTGTTTTTTGCAGGTGTAGGAACACTTCTGTTCCATCTGTTTGCTAAATTTAAGGTACCGGCTTTCCTTGGCTCATCCTTTGCATTCCTTGGCGGTTTTGCAACGGTTGCTGAGCTTAAATCCGGCAAATTCGCTGACATGACTTATGCTGAAAAGCTTCCTTATGCATGCGGCGGTATTGTTGTTGCAGGTCTTTTATATCTGGTACTTGCAGTATTTATCAGAATCGTAGGTGTTAAGAAGGTTATGAGATTCCTTCCTCCTGTAGTAACAGGACCTATCATCATCTGTATCGGACTTTCACTGGCACCTTCAGCTGTAAGCAATGCTTCAGCTAACTGGTTCCTTGCTATAGTTGCACTTCTTGTAGTAGTTTTCTTCAATATTTGGGGAAAAGGTATGTTTAAGATCATACCTATCCTGATGGGTGTAGTTATTTCTTATGTAGTTGCTGTTGTTATGCAGCTGGCAGGCTTCACCAATGCAGATGGTAGTGCGATCCTCAATTTCCAGCCCATCGCTGAGGCAAGCTGGGTAGGACTTCCTCCTTTCCTTATCGCCAAGTTCGATATCACAGCTATCCTTGTAATGGCTCCCATCGCTATCGCAACAATGATGGAGCACGTTGGTGATATTTCAGCAATCTCTGCTACAACAGGCAATAACTTCATCGAAGATCCCGGTCTTCACAGAACTCTCTTTGGTGATGGTCTTGCAACAGCTGTAGCAGGTCTTTTCGGAGGCCCCGCTAATACAACCTATGGTGAGAATACAGGCGTACTTGAGCTTTCAAAGGTATATGATCCTTCAGTAGTTCGTCTCGCAGCTGTTTATGCTATCGTGGTAAGCTTCATTCCCAAGATTGCAGATGTCATCGGAACAATGCCTACAGCTATTATCGGTGGTATAAGCTTTGTATTATACGGAATGATCTCAGCTATCGGTGTCAGAAACGTAGTTGAAAACAAGGTTGATTTTACAAAGTCACGTAACCTTATCGTTGCTGCAGTAATCCTTGTTTCAGGACTTGGCTTCTCAAACGGCATCACATTCATGGTTGGAAATACATCCATTACACTTACATCACTTGCTATAGCAGCTATCCTTGGAATCCTGTTCAATGCAGTTCTTCCCGGAAATGATTACAACTTTGGTGTTAACCACCAGGGTGATATCAACAGAGGTGTAAGCTTCAACAATAAGATCGAAGACGAGAAATAATTCTTCGGAAAAAGAAAAATAAGAAACAATAAGAAAAGGGACATTGCTTTGGATGACATTCATCACTGCGATGTCCCTTATTTTGATCGGATAATTTATTTTTCTGCCTCGGATAATTTAAAGGCTTGCTCTCTGTATTCCTTGGGAGTAAGGCCTGTTTTTTTCTTGAAGACAAGATTGAAATAACTCTGTGAGCTGAAATTCAGGGAGTTACTTATCTCAAGGTAGGACATACTCGAACTTGTAAGCAGATGCTTGGCTTCGTTAACTCTGATATCCTGCATAAAGTCTGTAATAGATGAACCTGTTTCCTTGTTGAAAAGAGCGGACAGATATTTTGCGGATATATGAAGCTCCTTTGCCAGCTCCTCAAGAGATATCTTGTCGGGGAGCCTTTCTATGATACGCTGTATACATTTGTTGGTCATAGGTGAGTAGTTGCTGCTTGTATAATGATGGATATCGTGGGTGCCTTTTGCGAAATCTATGGCAGCCTTCTGCAAAATGTCTACCATTTTCTCATAGGTCTTTACATTTTTTAGCATATCGATATATTTCTGGAATCTTGAATGGCTTACCCTTCTGTCGTTGCCGCTTTCAGTCGAAGCCATTTTTGCAATTGTCAAAAGCTCTACACATCTTACCGCGCATTCTGTCGGAGAAGCTTTATTGGTAAAAAGGGTGCACATAGCATTCTCGTCTTTGAAAAAGCCATAGAGCTGATAGGTGCTTCCGTTGATTATGTAGAAACGGAACAGGTCTTCAATCCTGCAGATTTCGTTGTACTCAGACAAATCATCTCTGTCATAGATCTGCTCAGTGGGAATATTTTCAATAACGTTATTTACAGGCTCCTCAGATGATCCTTCTGATACAGGGAATGATGGAGCTGTGGTCTCATAAACCCTTTCCATTATAGTCGTGATGGAAAGTTTAAAATCTTCTTCACTTATCACAGGTAAGGAATGTGAGAGGACTCTCTTTTGCTCAGCGAACAAATTCTGATTAAAAGAAAGCTCTTTCCATATATTCTCAGTGGGTTTGATCTTGAGCACGGGACCAACAATAACAGTATTTGATTGGTGTTTTCCCACATCAAAAGAAAACAGGAAATACATTTCGTGTGGATTATCGAAGTTGAGATAATAGCCCTCGATGGAGTGAGCAAGTCTGAAGGAACGAACCTGTGACTGAACAGACTCCAAAATGTTCAGAATAGCAGACGTCGTAAAGTTGGTATAAATGATCTCATAGTTTTGACCAAATACCCAAACCGGAATCTTCTTATCTTTATAAAAATTATCTAAACGATATCTTAGAATTTGAATGTTTGTCTGCATATCTGACCCCTCTTACGATTTTGATATATTAATCGTTTTCGAAAGCAAACTTAATCGATTTAGACATACCAAATTAATATTAACGACACAAAAAGTTTACAATAATTTGCAATTAATTGCAATTTGTTATTAAAAATTGCCATAGGTAAAATGCGGTTTTAGGGGCTATTCAACAAATGAAACCGATTTCATAAGGTAAAACTATACAAAATGCACAAATGAGGATATTTTTTTATAGATGTGGAATTATTGATATAAAAGATTATTAACAAAATATTAAAATTCTATCAACTAAGGTGAGTCTATGACTCGAAAAAAATAAAAAAGGGAGGTAAGTTATGAAGAAAAACTTACAGAAGGTTATGTCACTTCTGTGTGTATCCGCTCTTACAATGTCCATGATGGTTGGATGTGGCGGATCAACATCCGGTGACACAACTACAACTGAGGCTCCTGCAGCAACAGATGAGGCTTCAACAGAAGCACCTGCTGAAGAGACAGCAGAAGAGACAACTGAAGAAGCAGCTGAGGAGACTACAGAAGAGGCAACAGAAGAGGCAACTGAGGAAGAGGCTGCAGAAGAAGATACAGCTTCATCAGATGCTGATGCAACACCCAGAAACGAGACTTTGTATGAAGCAGGTCAGCAGTGGGGCACAATCAATGACTGGAACCCTATGTCTGCAAACTCAAACAACGGTCTTGCACTTTCAGCTAATGAGTCAGCGCGTGAACTTGTTTATGAGACACTGTTCATGTTTAACGCTCTTGATGGCAAGCTCTATCCTCTTCTTGGATCAGAGTACAGCTGGAATGATGACCAGACTGAACTTACTGTAAAGCTTAATGCTGATGCAAAGTGGAGTGATGGATCACAGTTTACTGCTGAGGACGTAGCTTATACATATGATACACATGTTAAGTATCAGTCTTCACAGGGAGCTGACTTCTCTACATATATTGATTCAGTAGAGGCTGTAGATGATACAACAGTACTCATCAAGGCTAAGGTTGAAGGCGGCGTAGCTGTTAATCCTCTTAAGGTTACATCCATGCTGAACACAATGTATATGATGCAGAAAGCTTATCTGCAGACTGTAGAAGAGAGAAACGGCGAGGATGCTGATAAGGTTAAGCAGGATACAATGGAAGATCTTGTACATACAGGTCCTTATGCTCCTTACATCTCTAACGATCAGAAGGCAGTTCTTCAGAGAGATGACAATTATTGGGGACAGGCTTCATCCATGTGGGGCAAGCTTCCTGTTCCGAAGTACATCGCACATACAATTTATAAGGACAACGCTGCCGGACAGGTTGCTCTGTCACAGGGCGAGGTTGACGTATGTCAGCAGTTCATCACAGATGTCCAGAACCTCTGGCTTGAGGATGATCTCCCGATCTCCACATGGCTTGATGATGCTCCTTACGGCGCATGCGAGGTTATGCCTTCAATGTTCTTCAACACAGAGAGGGAAGGACTTGATCAGAAGGAAGTTCGTCGTGCTATAGCTATGGCAGTTGACTATGAGCAGATCATTGCATCAGCTATGTCTGGTCAGTCACCTACATTCGCTGAGTATCCCAGATCAGTTGTTGGACCTACAGACGGCGAGAGAAAGTATGTAGACTTTGACGCAATCGCAGATCTTCAGTGGGATAACGCTGATGTTGACGGCGCTAACAAGCTCCTTGACGATGCAGGAATCGTTGATAACGATGGCGATGGAATCCGTGAGTACAACGGCAAGAACCTTTCCTTCAAGGCTGAGTGTCCTACAGGATGGTCAGACTGGAATGCATCTATGGAAATCGTAGCAGCTGCTGGTAAGAATATCGGTATCGATATCCAGACATACTTCCCTGAGGCATCTTCATTCTACGATGACATGACAACCTGTAACTTCGATATCTGCATGTGGTCAACACCCGGCGCAGGCGTTATGAACCCTTACTCAAAGGGAATGTTCTACTTCTCAGAAGAGTATGCAAAGCTTCCTTCTAACTGGAGTGGTAACTTCGGTCACTACATGAACGATGACGCTGAAGCTATTCTTAAGGCTATACCTGCTGAGACAGATGAAGCTAAGCTTAAAGAGTACTACACAGAGCTTTCTAAGATCCTCCTTGAGGAGTGCCCTGCAGTTGCTCTTATGTATCGTCCTACACTGTTCTACGCAGTAAACGAGTCTGTATGGACTAACTATCCTGCAGCTGATGACGGAAGAAATATTCCTCCGACAGACTGCACAGACGGTTATGGTATTGCAGCTCTTTACGATCTTGAGCTTGTTGAGTGATAAAAACTGAACAAAGAATTTAGTTAAATCAGGGCTGCCGTTAGGGCAAAATCTCTTACGGCAGCCCTTATTATCAGAAAATTCAGTCAAAAATCGGTAAAAATGGTAAGAAATAACCGGCGTATGATTGCAGAAGGGAGGTTTTTCAATTGAAAGGGTATAAAAAATACTATGGTCAGAAGATTTTCTGGTATTTTCTGACACTCATCTTTGCCGTAATCCTCAACTTTATTCTGCCGCGCCTGATGCCCGGAAATCCTGTTTCCGCTTTAGCATCAAAGGCAGTAAGTGGTATGACGGATTCCACGGCTATCCAGAAAGTAATTAATGATTATGCAACAAGGTTCGGCATAAATGAGCCCATGTACAAGCAGTTCTTCATGTGGCTAGGCAACGCATTAAGGGGTGACTTCGGCGTATCATTCAGCCAGTATCCCAGACCTGTTTCAGACATAATAGCAAAAGCAGTATGGTGGACTGTATGTCTGCAGCTCCCTGCAATTATTGTTGGTTGGATCCTTGGAAATATCCTTGGTGCTATCGCAGCTTATATCAAGGGCGTATTTGATAAGGCTATCCTTCCTCTGTTCCTTTTCATTGGTAATGTTCCTGCATTCGGTATGGCTACAGTTCTTCTGTTTGTATTTGCTATCAAACTTAGAATTGCTCCCTCATCCGGTGGATATGGATATGATCTTATTCCATCAGCCAGCTGGACATTCATAAAATCGATCATTTCGCACTATCAGCTGCCTTTCTGGTCAATCGTTCTTATTACAATCGGTGGACAGGCAATTGGTATGCGTTCTATGTCAATATATGAGTTAAACGCAGATTACGTTAAATACTCAAGATTCCTTGGTATCAAGGATAGAAAGATTGTAGGCTATGTGTTCAGAAACGCTATGCTTCCTCAGATCACAGGTCTTGCTCTTTCACTTGGAACTATGATGGGTGGTGCTCTTGTAGCGGAGATGGTATTCTCCTATCCCGGACTTGGCATGACACTTCTTACAGCTGTAAACGGACAGGACTATCCTCTTCTTTCAGCTTGTACACTTATCATCACTATCATGGTACTTATAGCTAACCTTGCGGTCGAGCTCCTCTATGGTGTTATCGATCCTCGAGTTAAGGCTAATCAGATGGATTAAGAAAGGGGGATTTAAATGAAAAACACATTAAAGCAAGTTTTCCATTCAGGTAAATTCCTCTTTGGATTTTGCATATTTATACTTATTCTTGCAACATGTATCATCTATCCGATTTTTGTAACAGCTGATCCTCTTCAGATGATCGGTCAGGGTAACTTCTTTAAGCCCGGAACCTATGTATCAATAGAAGAGTCAACTCTTAGTAAGAGCTATACATTGCAGCTTCCCAAAGAGTTTTCCAAGCTTGAAGCTGTGCTTGATATCGATACAAGATCTGAAATCCAGCAGTTCCTCATCAACCAGGCAGGCGTTGCTGAATCAGAAATCGATGTTACAGATGCAGAGTCTTTGGTAGATTTGTGGAAAGCTAATTACGATCCCGATACAAAGTATAAGGGACTTACAACAGCTAAGAGAAAAGCTCTTAAGAGACTTAACAACGAGATCAATGCAGCGCTCAAGGATTCAGGCGTTATCATCGCTGAAAAAGATGAAGAAGGCGCACTTGCTCAGAGCAAAGTCATTAAGGATACAGACTATGTAAATATCAATGATGTAACTAAAAAGACATTTATTCTCGGAACAGATAACTTTGGTCGTGACGTTTTGACAGAGCTTATAGCAGCTACAAAGTCTTCACTTAAGATCGGTCTTCTTGCAGGAACTATTGCAACAGCTATAGGACTTATCCTTGGACTTCTTGCAGGTTACATGGGTGGTCTTGCCGATAACATCATTATTTTCATTACAAACCTGTTTACAGTTATTCCTTCATTCGTAATCCTTATTCTTATTTCCTACTCAGTAGGTGATAACGCAAGAGGTATTGCGATGGTAGGTATCATCATCGGAATTACAGCATGGCCCTGGACTACACGTTCCGTTCGTTCACAGGTTATATCTCTTAGAAACAGAGATCACGTTAACTTAAGTAAGCTGTCAGGACACAGTATGTTCCGTATCATTTTCACGGACATCCTTCCTTACATCGCTTCTTATGTAGTAATGGCTTTTATCCTCCAGATTTCTTCAGGAATCCTTGCAGAGGCACAGCTTTCAATGATCGGACTTGGACCTGCAACAACAAAAACCGCAACACTGGGACTTATGATGCAGTGGGCTATGACCTACTCAGCACACCTTAATGGTTCATGGTGGGCATACTTCCCGGTAGTAATCCTGATCGCACTTATTTCATTCTCACTGAACCTTATGAATACAGGTTTGGATCAGGTATTCAACCCGCAGCTTCGTGAATGATGTTAAGACGTAACTATGGAAATGTGATCGGCCGGATGGCTGACACTAAGAACAGTAAAGGAAAAGGTTAAGTATGGGAAAAGTAATGCTTGAGGTTAAAGACCTCAAAACAAAATATGTAACCAGATTCCATGAGGACGTGTATGCGGTTGATGGTGTTTCCCTGAAAGTAGAAGAAGGAAAATCACTGGGTATTGCCGGAGAATCCGGATGCGGTAAGTCAACACTCGCACTTTCCCTTATGGGTTACTATTTCGCACCGCTTCATTATATTAGCGGCGATATTATAGTAGATGGTCAGACAATTTCAAATATGAAGCCCGATGATGTACGCCGTAGAATTCTCGGTAACGAGATCGCATACATCCCTCAGGCAGCTATGAATGCTCTGAACCCTACACAGAAGATCATCCGTTTCATCGAGGACGTTATCCACGCTCATGGAATCAAGATGACAAAGAAAGAGATTTATGACATGGCAAGAGAGCGTTTCGCTGAGCTTGGACTTCCGGAAGAGGTTCTTGAGAAGCACGCTGTTGAGCTTTCAGGTGGTATGAAACAGCGTACCGTAATCGCTATTTCTACTATCCTCTCACCTAAGGTACTTATTGCGGACGAGCCTTCATCAGCTCTTGACGTTACATCTCAGAAGATGGTTATCCGTATGATGAGACAGCTCATGGAAAAGGGTTACATCAAGTCCATGATCTTCATCACGCATGAGCTTCCGCTTCTGTATAACGTTACTGATGATATCGCAGTAATGTACGCAGGACAGTTCGTAGAAGTCGGAACTGCAAAAGAAATGGTATTTGATCCGATTCATCCTTATGCAAAAGGACTTATGGGATCCATCATCGTTCCTGAGGAAGGAATGAAGGCACACGAGCTCACCGCTCTTCGCGGCACACCTCCGAACCTGAAGAACCCGCCTAAGGGATGCAGATTTGCACCCAGATGTCCTTATGCAGTACCCACATGTACAGCAATGGCACCGGATGAGAAGGAATTTGAGAACGGCAGATGTTATCGCTGCCTGATGTCAGTAAGAAAACTTAGGGAGGTATATGCAAATGGCAACGAATCAAAACCAGAGCCCGAAACAGAATTCGACTGAATCCAAGCCTTGCCTCTCAGGTAGAGGACTTACCAAGGTTTTCGGCGTTGGTAAGGTACAGACTGTGGCAGTTGATCATGTTGACTTTGATTTCAACGAAGGTGAGATCATTTCAATAGTTGGTGAGTCAGGAAGTGGTAAGACAACTCTTTCCAAGATGCTTCTCGGACTTATCAGCACAACAGAAGGAACAATTGAGTATCAGGGCAAGCCCCGTGATATCAGCACAAATGCGAAGAAAAAAGAGTATTGGAAGAACATTCAGCCAATATTCCAGGATCCTTTCTCTTCATATAATATCTTCTATAAGATAGATGCGGTTCTTGATGACTGTCTCAACATGAGAGGCTTCAAGAATCTTCCCGAAGAACAGAAGGTTCAGATGAAGACAGAGGCCTGCAGCTTCGTTAACCTGAAGTATGCAGAGCTTACCAATAAGTATCCTTTCGAGCTGTCAGGTGGTCAGATGCAGCGTCTTATGATCGCTCGTATCTTCCTTCTTAAGCCGAAGATTCTTATGGCCGACGAGCCTACATCAATGATCGACGCATGCTCAAGAGCAACAATCCTCGATATGCTTCTTAAGCTTCGCGACGAGATCAACATGACTATCATCTTCATCACACACGATATCGGTCTTGCTTATTACATTTCCGATAAGGTTTACATCATGGAGCATGGTAAGTTCGTAGAGTCAGGTTCCGCTGAGGACGTTATCCTCAATCCTCAGGCTGCATACACTAAGAGACTTATCAGTGACGTTCCCAAGATCTATGAAAAATGGGATCTTGATACTGTTGCTAATTAAACGCTTCTATGTAAAAATTAATGCCGGGTGGATGCAATTTTGCAGCCGCCCGGTTTTTAAACTTGTAGGAATTTTTTTCAGACTTCCTATTTATTATCAACATAAAAGTAACAGTGACTTTATTTTGTGAGGTACAGACATGAAAAAATTTGATCTTAACAACAATTGGAAAATGCACAAAGTGGGTGATAGCGACATGATAAATGCCGTAGTGCCCGGAACTGTTTATACAGACCTTCTAAGGGAAGGCAAAATGGATGATCCTTTTTTCAAGGACAATGAAGACAAAGCATTAAAGCTCATGGATGATGACTATGAGTATATCTGCAATTTTGCAAAGCCGGCAGATGCAGATACTTCTGATGTTGTAATGCTTCACTGCGATGGTCTTGATACAATTGCAGACTTATATTTGAACGGAACACTTCTTGGTAATGTCAATAACATGCACAGAACCTGGGAGTTTGATATAAAAGATATTCTTAAGGATGAAAATGAGCTCAAAGTTTATTTCCATTCTCCCACAAAATTCATTGCAGAGGCTTATGAAAAGGCTCCTACAAAGGGTACAGATGATGCAATGCCCGGCTTTGTTCATATCAGAAAAGCGCACTGCATGTTTGGATGGGACTGGGGCGCACACCTTCCCGATGCCGGAATATTCAGACCAATCTCTGTCATTTGCTTTAACAAGGCGAGATTTGAATCTGTTTTGATCAGTCAGAATCATGACAATGTGAAGATTGATGATGCAGGCAATGAAAGCGGAAGCGTTGTTTTGGAGCTAAAGCCGTCCATAAGAGATCTGTCTGTAGAAAAAAACGATCTGAAATTTGACGTTGAGATCACATCTCCTGATGGTGAAGTAATAAACTGCGAAAATATCTCTTCTGAGCATATGGAGATAAGCGATGCTATATTCAACTATGCAAAGAGCGGTGCCCAGACACCTACAAATGCAGTAGATAGTCTTTGGGAGGATGTTAAGGGCACAGAGATCAGGATTGATAATCCTAAGCTTTGGTGGCCCAATGGCTACGGCAGGCAGCCTCTTTATAACGTTAAGGTAACCCTCAAAGATGATGCAGGAAATACGCTTGATGTATGGGAGAGAAAAATCGGTCTTAGAACCTGCACGGTAAGCACTCAGAAAGATAAATGGGGCAATGAATTCTGCTTTGTTGTAAATGGCGTAAAGGTCTTTGCAATGGGTGCAGACTATATCCCTGAGGATCATCTTCTTGGAAGAGTTACCCCTGAAGTTACAAGAAAGCTCCTTGAAAAAGCGGTATTTGCAAACCATAACTCCATAAGAGTATGGGGCGGCGGATACTATCCCGATGACTGGTTCTTTGATATTTGTGACGAGCTTGGACTTCTTGTTTGGGAAGACTTCATGTTTGCCTGCGGTGTATATGATCTTACACCTGAATTTGAGGCCAACATCAAGGCTGAGTTCAAGGATAACCTCTTAAGACTTCGCCACCACGCATCCCTTGGACTTATGTGCGGTAATAACGAGATGGAGATGTTCGTTGATTATGGCGTATGGGTTACAAAGAAGACAGAGAAGCGCGATTATACAATAATGTTCGAATATATCATCCCTAATATGATGAAGGAGTATGCTCCTGATGTTTACTACTGGCCTGCTTCACCTTCTTCAGGCGGATGTTTTGATGAACCCAATGATGAGAACAGAGGAGATGTTCACTATTGGGAAGTATGGCATGGTAACCAGCCCTTCTCAGCATACAGACAGTTCTATTTCAGATTCCTCTCAGAGTTTGGATTCCAGTCCTTCCCTGCAGAGAAAACTGTTGAGAGCTTTACGGATGATCCTGAAGATAAGAATGTTTTCTCCTATATTATGGAAAAACACCAGAGAAATGGCGCTGCTAACGGTAAGATAATGAATTACATGCAGCAGACCTATCGCTATCCCAGTGATTTTGCAACAGTTATCTATGCATCTCAGATGCTTCAGGCAGATGCAATCAGATACGGAGTTGAGCATTTTAGAAGAAATCGCGGACGTTGCATGGGTGCTGTAGTATGGCAGCTAAATGACTGCTGGCCCGTTGCTTCATGGGCAAGTATCGACTACTGCGGAAGGCTTAAGGCTCTTCACTATGCAGAGAAGAGATTCTTTGCACCTATCCTTGTTTCCTGTCAGGAAGAGGGCGAGATGACCAATCCTCAGCAGCTTAATTGGCTTCCCAGAGATATCAGGCAGGAGGCGGTATTCAGTGTTGCAAACGAGACAAGACAGGATATCGAAGCAAAGGTTCGCTGGGCTCTAAGAGATGCATCAGGCAAGATCATCAAAGAAGGCGTTGCAGAGTTTGATTCAGAGAGAGAAGAAAATCCCGGTAAGGCAGGAAGTAACGGCACTATCCATGTACCTGCTCTTTCAAGCGCATGGACAAAGAAAGTGGATTTTGCAGATGCTGACAGATTCAGCCAGTATGTGAGCTATGAAGTAGAGGTTGAAGGTAAGGTGGTTTCATCAGGAACTGTTATCTTTACAATGCCAAAGTACTTTAAGTATCAGAATCCAAATCTCACTGCAACAGTTCATGACAATAAGATAACCGTTAAAGCAGATAGCTATGCAAGGGGCGTTGAGATTCTTAACGACAATGAAGACCTTATTCTTTCAGATAACTACTTTGATATGAATGCAGGCGAAGTGACAGTTGATATTATTTCAGGTGATGCTTCGAATTTAAGACTTAAGAGCGTATACGACATTAGATGATCATAAGGGTAAATAGGTGAGTTTCATATTAAAGAAAATTGGATTTTTCAGACTTTCCATTCAGCGCCAAATTTTTTTGGCGCTTGTTTGGTTGTCGCTACTTACAGCTCTTATACTTGGAATAGTTGTCTATAGCGTATCCAAAAGGACAATAGAGGATCAATATTACAAAGCCTATGAAAACTCTTTGGGAGTTGCCAGCGAAGTCATAAAATTAAGCCTTAGATCAGACATTGAGCAGGCAAGATCTCTTCTTACAGAAAATGCTTTTATTGTGAGCCTGAAGGAGGGAAATGAAGAAGCCAGAACTTTTTCCGCATCAAGGAACAAAATAATCCAGGAATTTTTACAGGACATTATTTCTTCGAATAATGAAATCAGAGACATACTTGTAGTAAATGCCTATGGAAATATTTCCTTTGTCTCGCAGAATGATGATAATCTGAGAAAAGTTCAAAAATATTATTACGAAGAAGAAATCCTGTCAGAATCTTTTATCGAAGATGCCTCAGAGGCAAAGGGAAAAGAGGTTTTTTACCCCGGCAATGTGATATTTGATGATGAGAATGAGACCTTTTCACTGGTTAAGGAAATAATAGATCCTGTTAATTACAAACACATCGGCTTTCTTATCATGAATATAAGAAAAGAAAATGCTCTTTCAGGTGCTTTTGGCAGAATGGATGAAGCTTATGGAACCGACTATGAGATGATTGTGGCAAAAGACAGGCAAAATGAGAACTCCTATGAGCTTGTTTATGCGACAGCAGATATTTCCAAAGAGCAGTTTATGGAGGTAACTGCTGCTTATTATTCTGAAGCGGAAAATCCCGATTATCTTTTTGAGGGCAGGCATAATAACCTAAGTGACTGGGACATAATAAATGTTATAAGTAAAGCGGAGCTTGGTAACCACAGTAAATATATTGCCATGGTTGATATCGTGATAGGCGCTATTCTGATTGCGATAGCGTTACCTATTTCATATATGATATCCGGATATATTACAAGACCGTTATACCTTTTGGAGGAAAATATACAGAGCCTTGGAGAGGGAAATTACCATGTCGATACTGAATTTGATGACTCTGAGCCGGGACGCATAGGACAGAAATTCAAGGATGTCGTAAATAATAATCTTGAGCTTGAGAAAAAGCTTATTCAGACGGAACTAAAGGAAAGAGAAGCTGAGCTTTTGTTGATGCAGACTCAGATAAATCCTCATTATCTGTATAACACTCTTGATACCCTCTACATGATGGCAATCATTAAAAATGAGGATGAAATAGCGGAATTTGTCCAGGCTCTTTCAGAGAATTTCAGGCTGACCTTAAACAAGGGCAACAAGTTAATAATGGTTGAAGATGAAGTCAGAAGAATACAGGCCTATATGAAAATCCAAAGTTATCGTTTCAGAGGCAAGTACAGCCTTGAAATAAACATGGGAGCAGACATACTGCGAGAGCGGATTCTTACATTTATATTGCAGCCCCTGGTAGAAAACGCAGTTTTCCATGGCCTTGAGACCCAGGCTGATAAAGGTACAGTTACCGTTTCAGGAGAACTTGGAAGTGATGACATGACTTTTATTGTAGAAGATGACGGCGTAGGAATAAAGGATATGACTGTGCTTGAAAGTGGTTACGGCGTCAGAAATATCAGAGAGAGAATAAAGCTTTTTTACGGTGAAGAGTATATGCCGGTGTTTGAAAATACCGGACATGGAACAAGAGTTACCATCACGGTTCCGCGTATTACAACGGCCAAGATGATGGAAGAAAACTTTGGCAAGTAGGTGAATGCATGAAAAGACTGGTCATAATAGATGATGAGATCCTGGTAATAGAAGGCATAAAAGCAATTCTGAAAAGAATTGATGCAGAGGTTGAGGTTGTAGGATCTGCCCATGATGGAATGCAGGCTCTTAGAGTAATAAGAAATCTCATGCCGGATCTGGTGATCACAGATATCAGAATTCCATATATTGATGGCTTATCCCTAATTGAACAGTGCAGGGAGTTCTGCCCGGAGACGGCCTTTATAGTTATCAGTGGATATCAGGAATTTGAATATGCAAGAAAAGCTATACGTCTTGGAGTAATTGACTATATAACAAAACCTGTAACAATAGATAAGCTCAATGATACATTAAAGCGGGTTGAGGAAAGGCTTCAAAAGGGTGCTGAAGATGAGAAGGAGCCCTTGGAAGAAGAAATAAAAAAACCTGACAGTGGACATAAGGCCATTGACGAGATTATTGCCTACGTTGATAAAAACTACAATAAGGATATCGGACTTACGGAGTTATCCGAGCTTGTAGGGATGAACCCTGCATACCTCAGTGTCCTTTTTAAGGATACAGTTGGAAAAACCTATATTAAGTATCTGACAGGGATAAGGATGGAAAAGGCCTGCGAGCTTCTTAAGGAAGATAATAAGGTGTCCGTTGTAGCCTCCATGGTAGGTGTCAGTGATGTTCATTACTTCAGTGAGATTTTTAAAAAATATACAGGAAAATCTCCTAGAGAGTATAAGGAATATGTTAAAAAAACCAAAATAATTAAAAGAATCTAAAAAAAACCAACATAATATATAAAAATTCACCTATTTCCGTAAATGAATATGCTATATCCTACTAAATGTAACCGGTTCGTAGCAATACGAATCCAAAACTATAATAATTTTCTTTACGGAGGGATTTATGAAAAAGAAGGTTTTGGCAATTCTAATGAGTTCGACAATGATTCTCGGAACACTTGCCGGCTGCGGTGGCGGCGCTACAAGTACTGAGGCACCTGCAGAAACAGCTACAGAAGAAGCTTCTGAAGAAACTACTGAAACTGCAGCTGCTGAGACTTCTGAAGAAACTACTGAAGAAGCAGCAGAAGAGACCCAGGAAGCAGAGACTGCTGATGCATCTGAAGATACACAGGCAGCAGCTACAGGTGATTTTTCCGGAGAGGATCCGCAGCTTGAGAAAGATTTCCATATTCTTTCAATCTGGGCTGAGGATAATGATAACGGCGTACTTATCAACAATATCTGTAAAGCATATCAGGAAGTTAATCCCAATTTCACATATGAATATGAACTTGTATCATCAGATGACCTTAGACAGAAGGTAGCAACACTTGTTGCGTCAAATGACCTTCCGGATATGTTTGTCTATGAATCAGGTAAACCAATCGTAGATCTTATTGAGGCTGATCAGATTGTAGATATCGGAGCAATGCTTGAAGAAATAGGATCAACAGATTTTGTTACTCCGTCAGCTACATCTCTTCTTGAGACTCTGTCAGGAACAGACACAATTTACGACCTTCCTTTAGGACTTAATGTTGAAGGCTTCTGGTACAACAAAGCGCTCTTTGAGCAGGCAGGCATCACTGAGGTACCTACAACCTGGGATGAGTTTGAAGAAGACCTGGCAAAGTTAAAGGATGCAGGCATTCAGCCTCTTTCCTGTGGCGCTGCAGATAAGTGGGGTGCTACACGTCTTATAAACGCCTATACAGTAAGAAGTCTTGGAGCAGATGCTCTTAAGAATGCTTCAGAAGGCAAGGCTTCCTACACGGATGAAGGCTACGTTGCAGCAGCTGCTAAGATTCAGGAGTGGGCAGACAAAGGCTATTTTGGAGAAGGCGTAAACACAGTAGATATGAATACTGCAGGCTCAATGCTTATGACAGGCAAATCAGCTATTTTCTATAACGGTTCATGGTTTGCTTCAAACCTTAATGATGAATCTGCAAATGCAGCAGGTGAGGATGGCATCGGATTCTTCAATGTACCTGTTGTTGATGAGTCAGTATCAGCAATCGATTCTTACTCTATGAACTGTGGTAATATTCTTTGCCTCAGCAAAGCTAAGGAAGATGAAGCTACAAAGTGGTTTGTTAAGTATTTTGTAGAGCACATCGGTGATGAAGCAATGACAACACAGGGCTCTATCAAGGGCTACACATACAGTGCACAGGCTTCTGACATGACAGCTTATACCAAGCTCGTACTTGACGAGATCGGCAAAGCTCAGAGTGCATTTACATGGTATGAAGCAACTATGAATTCTGAGATTTCAGATGCTGCTCAGAGTAATGTTCAGATGCTTCTCTCAGGTGAGATGACTCCTGAAGATTATATGCAGTCAATTCAGGATGCTGCAGATATGTCAGCTATAGAGTAAGCTAATCCAAAAGATATAAGAAACAAATCTATACGAGCGGGCGGTGTCTGTTTATCGCCCGCTCGATTTATAAAAAGGAAAAGGCCTGGTTATGAAAAAAGTACTCGGTAATAAGGGAGCTATAGGATTATTTGTTATACCGGCACTTATACTTTATTCAATCATTGTTATTCTGCCGGTTTTGTGGTCATTTTATTATTCTTTCTTTTCCGGATCTCCCGGACTTAAATGGGAATTCTCCGGTACAAAAAATTATCTTCAAATTATATCCGACAAGAACTTTCGCAATTCGCTGATTGTGAATTTAAAATACATAGGAATTGTAATGATAGGGCAGGTAGGCGGCGGACTTCTGATGGCGTTGATGTTCCGTTTCTGGCTGAGGAGATTCAAAAACATAGTGAGAACCATAGTATTCTTTCCTGTTGTCCTCCCTACAGTTGCAGTTGGTCAGCTTTTTGCCAAGATATATGAGATACAGCCAAGCTATGGACTTCTCAATTCTATTTTAAATGCCATAGGACTCTCATCATTGGTACAGCCCTGGATAGGTCAGGCATCTACAGCACTTGGAGCGCTGGAAGTGATGGATATCTGGACGGGAATAGGTTTCCATTCAATCATTCTTTATGGGGCACTTCTTGATATTCCTGATGATGTAATAGAAGCAGGCAGAATAGATGGCTGCAACGGCTTTAATCTGTTCCGACATATACTGGCACCGCTTCTTAGACCGATGATAATAACCTGTATGGTATTTAGCTTCTCAGGAACAGTTAAACTCTTTGAGTCGGCACTGGCCCTTACAAACGGCGGCCCCGGTAATGCTACAAGATCGCTTTCAATGTATATGTACTCTGTGGCATTTACTTATAACAAAGTCGGGTATGGATCAGTTATTGCGATATTCATTTTCCTTCTTTGTATAACAGGTTCCAGGATCATTAATTTGTTTGATAAAAAAGAAAGCTATTACTAAGTTTACGGGGTGTGAGCAATGACAGATAAAACAAAACAGATCATAAGCAATGTTTTGATAAAGCTTGTGATAGTTATAATATGCCTGGTGGATATTTATCCTATATTTTGGATGATCACCGCTTCTCTTAAAGAGCAGTACGAATGGTCTGCATTTCCTGCATTTGCACTGCCGCACGGATTGTATTTTCAAAACTACATAGACGCCTGGACAAGAGGTCACATGTCAACATTCTTTAGAAACTCTCTTGTGTACACGTTATTATCTCTTGTCTTTATAGTATTTTTCTCAGTAACAGTCGGATTTGCCGTTACCAAGATGCAGTGGAAATATAAAAAGCTGGTGGCAGATTATTTTCAGCTTGGAATCATGGTTCCGGTAGCAACAGCGCTTATCCCGCTGTTTCAGATATACAACAGGGCAGGTCTTTATAACAAGGCAGGTTCACTAATTATCTCATACGTGGCTTTTGGCCTGTCGTTGTCTATTTATCTGGTGACAGGATACCTGCGGTCTTTCCCTGATGAGATCATGGAGGCTGCGGTAATTGATGGCTGCGGAATCTATAAGCTTATGTACTACGTTGTTTTACCGCTTATGAAAAATGCCATCGTCACAGTACTGGTACTGCAGTTCTTCTTTAAGTGGAATGACCTGCTATTTTCAATGACATTCGTATCAAGCACCAATCTAAAGACAGTACAGACGGGACTTATGTATTTCTCAGACGAGTTTGGCTCAAAAAACTGGGGCGCTATATTTGCATCTGTATCCATGAGTATTCTGCCTATGCTGATTCTGTATACGATACTTAACAAAACTATCATCGAAGGTATGACAGCAGGAGCGGTGAAAGGATAAGGAAGAAGCATGCTGAAGGAGAAATCGAAACTCCTTTTGGAGTATTTAGAAAACAATATAGATTCTGTAATGAAAGAACCTGTTGGATTCATACGATTCCCTTTTACTGATCCGGGATCTGTATATGACGGAAATGTCTGGGATTGGGACACCTACTGGTGCACTTATTCTCTTTTGCCATTAAGAAAAATTCTCAGAGGTGGAGAATTATCAGAGAAAATAATAAGGCACGTAAAGGGAAATGTTCTTAACTTTTTTGACTGGCAGCTGGATGATGGCTACATTCCAATGATGATAGAAAACGGAGAATGGGATGAACCCTATCTGAATATTCAACATAAAAACGGCTATCTTATGAATATGCATAAACCGTTTTTATGCCAGCAAATCAGTTTGATAAGCCGTGAGATCGGAGACTATGGATGGATACTTGATAAAGTATCTGCCATAGAAAAATACTTTGAATGCTACTACAAAAATTATTACAACGACAAAACAGGTCTTTTCGTATGGCGTGATGATATCATGATCGGCATGGATAATGACCCTGCTTCCTTTGGAAGACCAAAGTCATCAACAGCTAATATTTTCCTTAACAGTTTTATGGTGATGGAACTTGATTGCGCAGCAGAAATATTCAAGGCCGCAGGGGATACTGCAAATTCAGAGCTTTATCTTAAGAGAAAAGATGAGCTGGAAAAGGCGATTCATGAAGAGTGCTTCGATAAAAGGGATGGCTTCTTCTATTCGGTTGATGTGGATGTCTGCACAAGGAAGTACGACTGGTTCCATAAGGGACTTGGTGTATTTTGGAAAAGCCTTCCTATCAGAATCGCGGTTTGGTCAGGCTTTTTGCCGATGTTATCAAAAACAGCCACTAAGGAAGAAGCCTTAGAGCTTAGGCGTCACTATCATGACGAACTGGCTTTTACCAGTGATTACGGTATTTGTACCCTGGGCAAAAATGAGAAGATGTTCAATTTAGAAGCTACAAACAATCCATCAAACTGGCTTGGTCCTATATGGCTTGTGGCAAATTATTGTGTCTTTAAGGGCATGCTGAATTATGGATTTTATGATGAGGCTGAAGATATGTGTAATAAGAGCATGAATCTTCTGTATGAAGACCTTTTGGAAACAGGGTGCATGCATGAATACTATGATCCTTTTACAGGGAAACCTGTCATGAACGGAGGATTTATTAACTGGAATATTCTGGCTCTTAACATGGTTACAGAGCTTCAGAATGCAAAACAGGAAAGAGGGATACTATGAAAATCGGAGTCGTTTATACAAGTACTACACCTGAACTGATTGAAGATGTGGATCGTGAAATAAGAAATGTTCTTGGGGATGATATTGAGATCTATACCCAGGAGGATGGAACCATACTATCTGATGTAAGGGAGGCAGGATACGTTACCACGGCTCCTGCTGCAAGGCTCATTAAGATGTTCATGAATGCCGCGGAAAACGAGTGTGATGCGGTATTAAATATATGTTCCTCAGTTGGAGAAGTGGCAGATAGTGTTCAGATTACATCAAAATATCTGGGAATGCCCATAGTAAGAATAGATGAAGACATGTGTCTTGATGCTGTAAGAAAAGGAACACGCATAGGTGTGATGGCAACGCTTAAAACAACTCTTGATCCCACCTGTAATACCATAAGGAGAATGGCAAGGGAGTGCGGAAAAGAAATTACTATAACCGAGTGCCTTGTTGACAATGCTTTTGGCCTTGATAAGGAGCAGTTCAAAGAAAGAATGAGCGCTTCTGCTAAGACTATTGCGAAAGATGTGGACGTGATTGTTCTTGCGCAGGGAAGTATGGCCTATTGCGAAAAATTCCTTTCCGAAAAATTTGGAGTGACAGTCCTTTCAAGCCCAGCCTATGGAGTCAGAGCACTCAAAAATGCACTTATCAGAAAAGGAGTTATAAATGAGTAAAGTCATCCTGTCAGTTGCTCCTGTAAAAGCAACGCCTCATGAAATAGTGCCAAAAGAAATTGCAAGGGATGTCTATGAGTGCTATAAGAACGGAGCATCAATGGTTCATCTCCATGTGAGGGATAAAAATGGCGCATTGACGCCTGACCTTACTCTTTTGGAGGAAACAGTTTCAGAAATCAGGCAGATGTGTGACATCATAATTGAGATATCTACAGGCGGAGTATCAAATCTGTCAATAAAAGAAAGATGCGCTCCCTGCTATGCGGATTTTACGGAGGCGGTCAGCCTTAATGTGGGTTCAGTGAATCTTGGAAAAGCCGTTTATCAAAACCCTATAGATGATGTCAGATATTGTGTTAAAGAACTGTTAGAAAATAAGAAGTTCCCTGAGACAGAGCTTTTTGAGCTTGGTATGGTGAATACTCTTGCAGAGCTTGCAAGAGAGTTCGATTTTCCAAGACCTCTTTTACTGGCCCTTGTGTTTGGGCATGAGGGAGAGCTTCCTGCAACTAAAAGTGCTCTTGATCACATGTCGGGTTATGTGAGGGAAATTTTTCCATATGGTGATGAACTTATATGGGGATATACCCAGGCAGGGAGAAAAGACTGGGAAATGATGAGATATGCTCTTATGAACGGCGCAGGATCTCTGAGGATTGGCTTTGAGGATTCGGATTTTCTTGATGGTGAAATGAGAGCAGAGACAAATGCACCTATTGTAAAGAGAGCAGCTGATCTTGTAAAGGAGTGTAACAGAGAGGTTGCAAGCGTAAAAGAGACAAGACAAATGCTGGGACTTTAAATGCTTTATATGTGCGGAGTTTAGCGTATGAAAAAAGTAGATAATAAATCAAAATGGGTGGTTCTCGATGATGACCCAACAGGTATACAGACAGTGCATGATGTGGCTGTATATACTGACTGGAATAAGGATACTTTGGAAAAAGCCCTGAAAGAAGAGGAAAAGCTTTTTTATATACTTACAAATTCAAGAGGGCTCACAGCTTCCAAAACAAAAGAGCTTCACATGGAACTTATGAGCAATCTTATATGTGCCTCTAAAGAGACCGGAATACCTTTTTCTATTATAAGTAGAAGTGATTCCACTCTTAGAGGACATTTCCCTCTGGAGACAGATATCATCCAAAAATGTTTATATGATGGGCTTGGGATAGAGACTGATGGTCTGATCCTTGCTCCTTTTTTTTATGCAGGGGGGAGAGTAACAAAAGACAATATTCACTATGTAAAATACGGTGATGAGTTGGTTCCTGCCGGGGAGACAGAGTTTGCAAAGGATGAGACTTTTGGATACAGATCATCTGACTTGACAGAATATGTTGAAGAAAAGACAGAGGGAAGATGGAAGGCTAAGGACATTATAGTTATAAGCCTTGATGACATAAGAAATAAGGATGTGGATGGAATAGTTAAAAAGCTGATGTCTTCAAAGGGCGGCGTTCCAATAGTTGTAAATGCAGAGTTCCCGGGTGATCTTACGGTGTTTTGCGAAGCTTTGTATAAAGCAATTTGCAGTGGTAAAAAATACCTGTATAGAACAGCGGCAGACTTTGTAAAAGCAGTTTGCGGGGTATCCGATATCCCTCTTTTGTCCGCAGAGGATATGGCTGTCAAAAGAGACAGAGGCGGAGTGATAATGATTGGTTCCCACACAAAAAAGACCACGTCTCAGCTTGAAAGACTAAAAGGATTAAATAGCCTTGAATTTATTGAGTATGACTCTGACAAAGTACTTACAGATGAACTTGGCGAAGAGACAGTAAAGGTTTCCAAAATAGTTTCAGATCTTATAGAAAAAGGTATTACCGCAGTAGTATCCACAAAAAGAAAAGTGCTCACTCTGGAAAATGATACAAAAGAGGATGCACTTATAAGGTCGGCAAAGATTTCGGAGGCATTCACGGATGTGGTCTCAAAACTAACCGTAACGCCTTCATATATAGTTGGAAAGGGCGGGATAACCTCCAGTGATATAGGAACAAAAGCTTTAAGGGTAAGAAGAGCAATTGCTCTTGGACAGATTCAGCCGGGAGTTCCTGTGTGGAGGACTGACGAAAGCAGCAGATTTCCGGGTATTCCTTATGTGATTTTCCCCGGCAATGTCGGAGATGAAGACACTTTACTAAATGCTGTAAACATACTTCAGGATGAAGAAAGGAATTAACAGATATGCTTACTGATACAGGAAAAAGCAAATATGCCAGGGCTGTTCCCCTTCCTGCAAAAGATATTACTTTTACAGAAGGCTTTTGGAAGGATGTAAGAGATGTAGTGTTTTCAAATACAGTACCTCAGCTTGAGCATATGTTTAGTGCCAAGGAGATAAGTCATGTCCTTGAGAATTTCAGAATATGCGCAAAGGAAGTGCAGGGGGATTTTGACGGTACCGTATTTGGCGATGGTGATTTCTATAAGTGGATGGAATCAGCTGTATATAAGGCTGTTACCTGCAAAGACGAGGAATTACTCAGAAGACTCGATGAGTATATAGACCTGATAGGAAGAGCTCAGCAAGAGGATGGATACATCTCAACAAAGCAGATAATAGGTGAGATGAATAATAAAGGTGCAGGCAGGATGGGTGACATCAATGATTTCGAGGTTTATAATTTCGGACATTTAATGACATCAGCAGCACTGCATTATAGGCTTACAGGTAAAAAGAACTTTGTAAATATAGCATTAAAAGCTGCAGATTATCTGGATAAAATGTACAGCGATGCAGAGGAAAAGGGAGAAGTTCAGACTGCAGTATGTCCTTCTCATTATATGGGACTGATTGAACTTTACAGGGCAACAGAGGATAAAAGATATTTGGAGTTGGCAAAAAAGGCAGTCAGGCTGAGGGATTCAGTTAAAAACGGAATGGATGATAATCAGGACAGAATCCCCCTCAAAAAACACAGAAAGATCATAGGACATGCAGTAAGGGCAAACTATCTCTATGCAGGAGTTGCGGATCTTTATCTTGAAGAGGGAGATGAAGAGTATCTTGAGGTTCTAAAGAGCGTATGGAATGATCTTTTGTCCCATAAAATATATGTGACAGGAGGATGCGGAGCGCTTTATAACGGGGCATCTCCTTATGGCAATTTCTTTAACCATCAGCTGATCCACCAGGCCTATGGCTATGATTATCAGCTGCCGAATATTACTGCCTACAATGAAACCTGTGCAAATATAGGTCTTGTAATGTGGGCCTACAGAATGTTTTTGATAGAACCAAAGGCTGAATATTTTGATGTAATAGAAAGGGTTATGCTAAATACAAACCTGGCATCCATTAGCCTTGACGGACTTAAATATTTTTATGAAAACATGCTTGAGAGGACAAAGAATCTGGGATTTGAACCGGTATGGCCTCTTCACAGAACAAATTACATAACAAGCTATTGCTGTCCGCCAAATCTTGCAAGAAATCTTGCTCAGAGCAGCGAATATATTTTTGCCATATCAGGTAATAAGATTTACACAGGACTTTATGCTGCAGTCAGGGCTCATATTGTCCTTGCCGGCGGACTTGACGCTGTTCTTACCACTAAGACAGGCTATCCCTATGATGGAAATATTATTTTTTCATTCGAAGATGTGAGAAAAAATGGAGAAGCAGAACTTAACCTAAGAATCCCCGGATGGCTAAAAAGCGGGAAGATTATCATAAGCCGTAAAGAAAACAGGGATATAATGGAGCTTTCAGCTAAAGATGCAGGCAGCTACTATTCACTGATTATAGAAGATCCTGCAAGCACTGTGGTTGAGCTGGCTTTTGATCTTCCAATCAGATATACGGTGGGGCATGACAGAATAGAGGAGTGCCGCGCAAGAGTATGCGTAGAGAGAGGACCTCTTGTTTATTGTATGGAAAAAGAGGATGTAAAAGGAGCAGAGCTTAAGGATATATATCTTCCTGAGAATAAGGATTCTTATGAGATGAAAGTAGAGCAGATCCTTTCGAGAGATATACCGGTTATTTGGGGAAAAGTATATAAAGCAAAAGCAGAGAACAATGATAAAAACGCACTTTACAGAGAGCTTGAAAAGCAGGAATTTTCTGAGATAAGTGCCAGGTTCATCCCATACTTTGCATGGGATAACAGAGAAGCAGATGAAGAAATGAGGCTCTGGTTTCCCGTATATTTTGGAGCATGACAGGGGGTAAAAATGTTTATTACGGATTTAAAATGCAATTATCAAAAATGTCCCATTGGTATAGAACTGGATAAAGTTACATTTTCCTGGAAGTATGAGAATGCTTCCGGGAATTATATATCTGAAGCGGAGTTTATTCTGTCAGATGATGAAGGCTTTAAAAATATACTTCACAGTGAAGCAGGTAGTGATGTGCCTTCTGTATCTTACGTTCCATCCTTTAAATTTGAACCTGAAAAGACATATTACTGGAAGGTGCGCGCTGTAGATGACAGCGGTGAAAAAGCGGAAAGTGATGTTCAGTTTTTTGAAGGCGGGCGAAGAGGAAGCTTTGAAGGTAAGTGGATAAGCCCTTCTTTTTCCAGAGAAATTCATCCTGTTATGAAAAAGGACTTTTTGCTTACAGATGAAGAATTGTCAAAAATGGAAAAGGCAAGACTGTATATCTGCGGACTTGGGCTTTACGAGGTATATGTAAATGGCAATAAGGTTATGGATGATTATCTGACACCTTATTGCAGCGACTACCGCTACTGGATCCAGTATCAGACCTACGATATCAAAGATATGCTGAAAGCGGGTGAAAATACCATAAGTGTTATGCTTGGAAATGGCTGGTATAAGGGACGCTTTGGATATCTGGCACATGGCCAGCTAAGAGAATACTACGGAGATGAGTTTAAACTGATAGCAGATATTATTATGACTCTGGATGATGGTGTAAAAACCGTTTGCACAGATGAATCCTGGAAGTGCATCATGGCTCCGGTTTTGCTCTCAGGCATTTATGATGGAGAAATATTTGATGATAGAAAAGCGGTTACATTAGAAAATCCATCAGATGCAGATATTTCAAATGTAAGGCTTACAGATGCGCCTAAGGGAAAACTGTCACCTATGCTTGGCGTGCCGGTAAAAGCTCATGAGAGAATAAAAAATCCCAAGCTTATTCAAACTAAAAGAGATGAATATGTTCTGGATTTTGGTCAGGAAATAACAGGCTGGGCTGAATTTGACGTCTGCATCCCAAATGAAAATGAAGTGACTCTGGAATACGGAGAAGTATTGCAGGATGGCTGTTTTTACAGGGACAATCTAAGAACTGCTGATGCGAAATATACATTTATAAGTTCCGGAAGAAAAACCAGAGCAAGAGCACACTTTACCTTTTTTGGATTCAGATATGTAAAGGTAGAAGGACTTAGCAGACAGGAGATAGAAAACGCTGATTTCGAGGCGGTTTCGATTTATTCTGATATTACCGAGACAGGTTATATAGTAACAGGAAACGAAAAAATAAACAGACTTATAGAAAACACAAAGTGGAGTCAGAAGGATAATTTTGTTGATATTCCAACAGACTGTCCCCAGAGAGATGAGAGATGCGGATGGACAGGAGATGCACAGATTTTTTCGGGTGCTGCGTCCTATCACATGGAGACTCCTTCATTTTTCAGAAAATATCTAAGGGACATGAAATATGAGCAGATCGAAAAGGATGGTGCTGTACCTTATGTTGTGCCGGATATTCTGACCATAGGCAGAGAAAAGATGGCGCAGCCACCCTTCGACCTTACTGAAGATAAGTGGGGAGAAGCCGGTGCCAGCGTGTGGGGAGATGCTGCTGTCATAATTCCCTGGAAAATGTATCTGCACTATGGTAACAAGGCATGGCTCAGGGAACAGTATGACAACATGAAGCTTTGGACAGATTTCATTATCAGAATGGAGGAAGAGCACTGCGGAGGAAGGCGCCTGTGGGACTGCGGATTCCATTTTGGTGACTGGCTGTCACTGGATGTTGAAGGCGACGTGACAGGAATGGAGAATCGTGAGGGAGGCACAGACAAATATTATGTGGCATCCACGTATTACATGGTTTCCCTGGAGACTACATCAAAGGCAGCAGGCATTCTTGGATTTGATAAGGACAAGGAGTATTACGGAAAAAGAAGCATCGAGGTCAGAGATGCCATAAGAAATAAATATATTACAGCTCCCGGAACGCTTTCTATAAATACTCAGACAGCCTATACCATAGCGATTTATTTTGACCTGTTTAATGAAGATGAGATGCAAAAAGCCGGGGATAATCTTCTTAAAGTATTAAAGCTTTGGAATCACCACCTTGCAACAGGATTTGTGGGAACTACATTTTTGTGCAGTGCCCTCACAAAAGTAGGTTTGACAAAGGATGCATTTACACTTCTTTTAAATGAAGATTATCCAAGCTGGTTATATGAAGTAAATCTTGGCGCTACAACTGTTTGGGAGAGATGGAATTCGCTTCTTCCTGATGGGAAGATAAGCGGAACCGGAATGAACAGCTTAAACCATTATGCCTATGGTGCGATAGTTGAGTGGATTTACGATTCTGTGTGTGGCATCAGCGTTGATGAAAATAATATTGCCGGCATGAGTATGGTTATAGCACCTCATATTGACGAAAGACTTGGAAGGGCAAAAGCAAGCGTAGATACAGCTTCCGGAAAATATTCATCAGGATGGTCAATAAACGGAAATGAAGTCACTTACGAGTTTTCTGTACCGTTTGGTGGTAAGGCAGAGTTCAGAAAAGACAGGACGCTTACGGATATGACTCTTAATGGTCATGAGATAACGGAAGAAGAACTTCTTTCGAAATGTTTTAATAAAGGAGAGTATGTGATCAGGGGAAAAATTTGTTAATAAAATAATTATGTCATAAAAAAACTTGCACAGACAGCGTAAAAGCATTAGCATAGTTGTGGTTTAATTTTAGGTGTTTTTAGTAAGTGAGGATATTATGAAAAAAGAAAAACTAAAACCGATGCTGTTTTCAGTTATCAAGAAGTATTCAGCAAAACAGTTCACAACTGATGTTATTTCCGGAATTATTGTTGCTATCATTGCACTGCCGCTTTCAATTGCGCTGGCTCTGGCATCAGGCGTTGGCCCTGAAGAAGGTCTCTACACAGCAATTGTTGCAGGCTTCATCATCTCATTCCTTGGCGGAAGCCGTGTTCAGATAGCAGGACCTACAGCTGCCTTTGCTACCATCGTAGCCGGTATTGTCGCAAAGAACGGCTACGATGGTCTTATGATGGCTACCATAATTGCAGGTATCATCCTTATTCTGATGGGACTGTTTAAGCTTGGAAGCCTTATCAAATTTATTCCCTATACAATTACCACAGGTTTTACTGCCGGTATCGCAGTTACTATTCTTATCGGACAGATAAAGGATTTCCTTGGACTTACATATCCTAAGGGAACGGTTACGATCGAGACAGTCGAGAAGGTGGAGGCTATTGCTGCCAACATCGGAACAATCAATTTCCAGGCAGTTATCGTCGGAGTGGTTTGCCTTCTTATTCTTGTAATATGGCCCAGGTTTTTCAAGAAGATTCCCGCATCTTTGATTGCAGTTATCGTAGGAATCCTTATGGTGAAGGTTGTCGGCCTTAAGGTAAATACAATAGGAGACCTTTACCAGATAAACGGAGGACTTCCAAAGTTCCATGCACCTAACTTTTCATGGAGCCTTGTAAGAGCATCTTTCTCAAACGGATTTACAATAGCAATCCTTGCTGCAATAGAATCTCTTCTTTCTGCGGTAGTTGCAGACGGTATGATTGGTTCAAAGCACAGATCCAATATGGAGCTTATCGCACAAGGTGCCGGTAATATCGGTTCCGTACTTTTCGGAGGTATCCCTGCAACAGGTGCTATAGCCAGAACTGCTGCAAATATTAAAAACGGCGGTAGAACTCCTATAGCAGGTATGGTTCATTCAGTTGTACTTTTACTGGTACTTGTGGTGCTTATGCCCTACGCTGCACTTATTCCCATGCCTACCATCGCAGCTATTCTTTTTCAGGTTGCATATAATATGTGCCAGTGGAGACCTTTCCTGAAGCTCTGCAAGACAGCTCCCAAGAGTGACATAATTGTTCTTGTAATGACATTCGTGCTCACTGTAGTATTCGACCTTGTTGTTGCAATCGAGGTTGGTATGATCGCAGCTTGCCTCCTTTTCATGAAGAGAATGAGCGAGGAGTCATCTGTTCGCGGATGGACTTATGTTGATCCCGATATTGATCCCGAGAATGATCCTGATTCAATTGAACTCAGAGTAATTCCCAAGCATGTGCGTGTATATGAGATAAGCGGTCCCATGTTCTTTGGTGATGCGGACGCTCTTGCAAATATCACCACCAAGGACTTCACAAAGTGCCTTGTAATCAGAATGAGAAGCGTGCCTGCTCTCGATGCTACAGCTATGAGATCTCTTGAAATGTTGTATGAAGACTGCCGGAAAAAGGGAGTTCGCCTCATATTCTCACATGTTAATGAGCAGCCCATGAGAACCATGGAGAAGGACGGCTTTATAGATAGAGTTGGAAAAGAGAATTTCTGTCCTCATATTGATGATGCATTAGAGCTTGCAGCAAAAGTGAATGCAGACTTTACATGAATATAGAAATATCTGTATAATTTTATGAGAAAAGTTTTGTAGAGGAGGAATTCGAAATGAAGATTTGTTCAAAATGTAACGCCAATGTTGAAGACCATATGGCTTTTTGTCCTAATTGCGGGGCACCTGTTGAAAACGCTACAGCATCATCTGCAAGCGAGGGTGAAGCAGCTTCTGCTACTGAATCTACACCTCAGTATCAGGAGCCCCTGTACCAGCAGCCCCAGTATCAGCCTCAGTATCAGCAGCAGATGGGATATGGCCCTCAGGGCGGAGCTCCTTATGGATACATGCCTGTGAATAATGAGCCTGTTTCACTTGGTGACTGGCTTCTTACATTTCTTATCACATGCATCCCGCTTGTAGGATTCATCATGCTGATTGTGTGGGCAGTAAGTGATAGTACCAAGGAGAGCAAGAAGAACTGGGCCAGAGCCAGACTTGTTTGGATGGTAATCATTTATATTCTCTCATTCATCTTTGTAATGGCGTTTGGTGCAGTTTTTGCATCTCTTTTAAATGAGATCGGTGGATTATACTAATTTAATCTCTGGGTCTTAAATAGAAATTACCACGAACCTCATCCGTGCGAATAGAGTTGATGAAGGCGTTTTCGTCTATCTCCTTTATCGCGGGGATGAGTTTTCTTGTATCAGAGGCACTTACTACGGAATAAACAATCATCTTATTCTGATGCTCAAAGGAACCTTCGCCGTGCATAAGAGTAGCTCCGTGATTGGCTACCCGGTAGATCAGATCACAGACCTCGGCAGGCTTATCCGTAATGATGAAAAGAGTTTGCTGCTGATAAACCCTGTACAGAATATGCAGTACCTGAGTTGTAACATACTGGAATATCATGGAGTAGAGGGCCTTTTCCCAGCCAAAATAGATACCTGCAACCAATAGGATTACGGTATTTATACCAAGTATAAAGGGGAATGAATCCACGCCTTTTTTCTGTGACAGATAGATTGAGATAAAATCTGTTCCGCCGCTGGTGGCATCCACCATGAGGCACATGCAGATGGCAATCGCATTGAGCATTCCACCGAAAACAGCGATAAGAAGCGGGTCATAAGTAATTGCATGGGCAGGAATGATATCAACAAAAAAGCCGTTTGCCAGCACCATGATCATTGAGAAGATGGTGAATCTTTTTCCTATGTAACGAAAGCCCAGATAGATAGGAAAAATGTTCAGGATGATATTAACGGGTGAATAAGGAATGCTGATACCGGTATATTTCAGTATTATTCGCTGAACCACAATGGTAAGACCCTGAGCTCCGCCCGGGAACAGACCGCCGGCATTGATGAATGACTGGATGTTCATAGCCATTAAAAGAGCAGCTAAAAGAACGACAATAAGACGAATAGAATCCTTTTTTAAGGTAGCTTTCATAAAAAATCCCCTAACAAAATATATTAATTATAAGAACATTTTTTTGACGTGTTTTGTTATATAATCACAGTATAATGCACAAAAAATGCAATAACAACAAAGAGATTGATTTATAATATCTACTGTGATAACTTTGTTGTGCAAATAATGAAAACGGGGGACACCGTTAATGTCAAACAATGATAACAAAATTAAGCATGGATTATATGGGTGTTTTTTCAAAAGACTGCTGGATATCATAATATCCCTGCTTGTACTTATATGTTTTTCCTGGCTTTATCTGATACTCATAATCCTTGTGAGAGTTAAGCTCGGAAGCCCTGTCATTTTCAGGCAGCCAAGACCCGGCAAGGATGAGAAGGTCTTTAATCTCTACAAGTTCAGAACCATGACTGATGAAAGAGATGCTAACGGAGAGCTTCTTCCCGATGAGGTGAGGCTTACGAATTTTGGTAAGAAGCTTAGAAGCACCAGCCTTGATGAGCTTCCTGAGTTTTTCAATATCCTGAAGGGAGACATGAGCTTTGTGGGACCAAGACCCCTTCTTGTGAAATATCTTCCTCTTTATAATGAAGAGCAGCATCACCGCCATGATGTACGCCCCGGTCTTACAGGATGGGCGCAGGTGAATGGAAGGAATCTTTTAAGCTGGGAAGATAAATTTGAGAAAGATGTATATTATGTAAGGAATCTTTCCTTTGCACTTGATGTAAAGATAATAATAATGACTATTAAGGTAGTGCTTGATCACAGCGATGTAAACAGCGCAACGGATGCTACGATGGAGGCCTTCAAAGGAACTCCCGCCAAAAAAGAAAGTGATCGGTAAGGAGTATTAGAACTATGAATATATTGTTTTGCAGTGTTGGAAGAAGATGTGAGCTTTTAAAGGATTTTAGAAAGACCCTTGGAGATAAGGTAAGGATTGTTGTCACAGATAACAGTCTCTATGCACCTGCTCTTGCTTTTGCGGATGCCAGCTATCAGGTTCCGCTCATCACAGATCCCACTTACATCGGAATAATTCTTGATATATGTAAAAAGGAAAAAATAAATGCAGTTACCACACTTATTGATCCTGAGATCTCAATACTTGCAGACAACCGTGCGAAGTTTGAAGAGATAGGTGTAGAGGTTCTTGCTCCCTATAAGGAGACGGCAGACCTTTGCTTTGATAAATATGAGATGTTTAAGTACCTCAGTGAAAAGGGGATCAACACAGTAAAGACATACGGAAGCTTTGCGGAGTTCCATGAAGATTATAAAAAGAATGCCATCTCACTTCCTGTATTTGTAAAGCCAAGGACTGGCAGCGGAAGCGTTGGAGCAAGAAGAGTGGATACAATAGAGCTTCTTGAAGAGGTCACAGCTACCGATCCTTCACTTATCATTCAGGAGCTTATGACAGGAAAAGACATGGATGCTGATGTCTATGTTGATACTATTACCAATGAAGTAATTGCGATTTTCTCAAAGAAAAAGATATCCACCACCATAGGCGGTGCCAACAAGACAATATCCTTTAAGGATGAAGCTCTTTTTGATTTTGTAAAAGAAGCCCTTAAGGTATTCAGATTCAACGGACCGCTTGATATGGATCTCTTTTACCAGGATGGCAAATATTACCTCTCAGAGATCAATCCCAGATTTGGCGGTGCATACCTTCATGCATACGGCGCAGGTGTCGATTTCCCTGCCTTCATATATAAGAATGTCCACGACAAGGAGAAAAATGAGCCTGTGATCGGACAGTATGAAGAGGATGTGGTCATGATGATGTATGACAGCGTAGTTATCGACAGCCTTGCAAACTTAAAGGGCAGAATGCAATGAAAATTCTTATTTTGACCAATTATGCCAATGGTCTGTATCTTTTCAGACGGGAGCTTCTGGAATCATTTATGGCAGATGGACATGAAGTTATAGTATCTGTTCCTCCGGATGAAAATGTGGCTAAGCTCAAAAATCTTGGCGTAAGTATAGTAGAGACAGCCTTTAACAGACATGGGATGAATCCTGCCAAGGATTTTGCCCTTATGATGGCGTATAAGAAGCTTATTAAGGAGATAAAACCGGGATTTGTTCTGACCTATACAATAAAGCCCAATCTCTATGGAGGAATGGCTGCAAGACTTACCCGCACTCCTTATATCTGCAACATTACAGGCCTTGGAATGGCCATTGAAAACGGCGGAATTATGAGTAAAGCCCTTATCGCTTTTTATAAAACCGCTACAGCTGGCGCAAGGAAAGTATTTTTCCAGAATGAGCGCAATAAGAAGTTTATGCAGGACAGAGGTGTTGCAAAGAAAAATGCGGGACTTCTTCCGGGATCCGGTGTGAACCTGACCGCCCATCCTTTTCATGAGTATTCATCTGAAGCTGAGGGTATTCATTTTCTTGCTGTCATCAGAATCATGAGAGATAAAGGAATAGCCGAGTACCTTGAAGCTGCAAGGAACATTACCGCTGAATATAAAAACGTCTATTTTGATCTTGTGGGCGAGTATGAAGAGGATGAGAGAGAAGTTTATGAGCCTCTTATCAAGGAAATGGAGGATAAGGGGATTATCACTTATCATGGCCATCTTGATAACGTAGAGCCGGTTATGGCAGAGAGCCACGTAATCGTTCATCCTTCTTATCACGAAGGAATGTCCAACGTGCTGCTTGAGGCAGCAGCCTGCGGAAGACCTATTTTATGTTCAGATATTCATGGCTGTATAGAAGCAATTGAGCCTGATAAAAGCGGCTTCACCTTTGAGATAAAAAATACAAAATCCCTTGAAGACGCCATAAGAAAAATGCTTTCATTGTCAGAAGAAGACAGAGCCAAAATGGGAAAGCTTGGCAGAGAGCATATAGAGAAGCATTTTGACAGACAGCTTGTTATAGATGCGTATAAAAAGGAACTTGAGAATGTGCATCAATCTTGAATCTTTGATTCAAGATTGTATAATGGATAAGTAATATTCTATCTTGCAGCTATGTGAGGTAAGAAAATTTAACGAGGTATAAAAATGAGTTTATATGAGAGACTCCTTTCAGGAGAGGAGAAACTGTCACTGGTAGGACTTGGTTATGTAGGAATGCCCATTGCCGTTGCATTCGCCAAGAAGATCAAGGTAGTTGGATATGATTTCAATGCAGAGAAGGTTGCTCTTTATAAAAAGGGAATCGACCCTACAAGAGAGGTTGGCGATGCTGCAATTAAGGAGACATCAGTAGATTTCACAGCTGATCCCGAAAAACTTAGAGAGTGTAAATTTCACGTTGTGGCTGTTCCCACACCTGTTAACGAGGATCACACACCTGATCTTACCCCTGTTGAGAGCGCCAGCAGAACACTTGGTAAGTATCTCACAAAGGGTTCTATTGTAGTATATGAGTCAACAGTTTATCCCGGTGTTACTGAGGATGTATGTGTGCCGATCCTTGAGAAGGAGTCCGGACTTAAATGCGGCGTAGACTTCAAGGTTGGATATTCACCTGAGCGTATCAATCCCGGTGATAAGGTTCACAGGCTTGAGACCATCACCAAGATCGTTTCCGGTATGGATAAGGAAACTCTTGAGGAAGTTGCAAACGTATATAAGCTTGTTGCTCTTGCAGGTGTACACGAGGCAGAGAGCATCAAGGTTGCAGAGGCAGCAAAGGTTATTGAGAACAGCCAGCGTGATATCAACATCGCTTTCATGAATGAACTTTCAATGATCTTCCACAAGATGGATATTGATACAAAGAGCGTACTTGAGGCAGCAGGAACCAAGTGGAACTTCCTGAACTTTAAGCCCGGACTTGTAGGTGGTCACTGTATCGGTGTTGATCCTTACTACCTTACATATAAGGCAGAGTCCCTTGGCTATCACAGTCAGATCATTCTTTCAGGACGTCGTATCAACGATGACATGGGTAAGTACATTGCAGAGTCCTGCGTGAAGAAGATGATCGCATGTGATGTTCCTGTTAAGGGAGCAAGAGTCGGTATTCTTGGATTTACATTCAAGGAGAACTGCCCGGACACCAGAAATACCAAGGTTATCGATATCTATAATGAACTTAAGGAATATGGTATCGATCCTATAGTAGTTGATCCTACAGCTGACAGTGATGAAGCTAACAGACTTTATGGAATCGCTTTTGATACAATGGATGACATCCACGATATGGATGCAGTGATCGTAGCTGTAGCCCATGAGGAGTTCCTTGGAATCACTACAGAGGATATTAAAAAGTGGTATGCACCTTCTCGAGGAAAGAGAGTTTTCCTTGATGTAAAGGGAATCTATAATAAGAATGAGTTCGACGAAGCAGAGTTTGCTTACTGGAGACTTTAATTAAATGGGGGAATGCCGCCACCTTAAAAAGTGGCGGCGTTGTTGTATGAAGATATTAATTCGAATGGATGATATCGCGCCGGGTATGGATATGGGCAAATTCAGAAGATTTAAGAGACTTCTGGATGAGTACAATATCAGACCTCTTATAGGCGTGGTACCTGATAACAGGGATCCGAAGCTTATGGTGGAAGCTGATGAACCTGAATCAAAGCAAAAAAAGGGGACAGATGAAGAGGCAGACAGTGAGGAGAATCCATACTTCTGGAGAATGGTGAGGGACCTTCAGTCAGAGGGATGGATCATAGCGATGCACGGTCTTCATCATGTATACACCACTAAAAAGGGTGGAATGCTGCCACTTAATAAACAGTCTGAATTTGCGGGGATCCCTTATGAGAAACAGCTGGAGATGGTCACCGAGGGCAAGAAGATTCTTGAAAGCCACGGTATAGCCACGGATTTTTTCATGGCACCAAGTCACAGCTACGACAGAAATACCATAACTGCTCTTGTAGAGAAGGGCTTTAGAAGGGTGACAGATGGTTTTGGAAGGGATGCCTACAGACGTTTTGATATGACCTTCTATCCTATTTCCTATAGGAAGGACAGTGCTCTGACAGACGATCATGAAGGCTACACCACGTTTGTCGTTCATACAAATACCCTTACCAATGAAGATTTTAATTATTATTCCAAAGTCTTTGAGACGGGAAAGGTTGTCAGCTGGAATGAATGGCTTATGACCGACCCTGTGGAAGCAGGTGAATTTCAGGGGATAAAAGAGTATCTCCTTGCCAGGATTAAATACATTTTAGTGCACAAGAGGTGGTAATAATGGCGGAGCCTATTCGAATATTACATGTTTTTGGTACACTGGGCCTTGGCGGTGCCGAGAGCCGAATAATGGATTTATACAGACATATAGACAGGGACAAGGTACAGTTTGACTTCCTTGTTCATGCAGCAGCGGAGCCGACAGGGAAAAAATGCCCTACATCCGATGAACTTATGCTTGTAAGGAAGCCAGACTATTTTGATGCTGCTGTAAGGAAGCTGGGTGGCAATATATACTGCATTCCAAGATATCACGGAACCAATCTCAGAGATTATAAGAATGCTATCCGTATGTTTTTCATGCAGCACAGAGGCGAGTGGAAAATGGTTCAGGGTCATATGACAAGTACGGCAGCCATATATCTTCCTATCGCCAAGACCTGTGGCATCGGAACTACGATAGCCCATGCCAGAAGCGCGGGAGTTGACCCGGGAATCAAGGGAATAGTTACTAAGATTATACGTCATCCTTTGAGTAATACAGAGACCTGTGACCTTAGGTTTTCATGTACAGAGAATGCTGCAAGGGCTGTGTTTGGAGATACACTTACTGACGGCGGCCTTGTAAGGATCATTCCCAATGCCATAGACTTAAGGAGATTCGTCTATAATTCTGAAGCCAGGGAGAGAATAAGGAAAGAGCTGGGTCTTTCCAATGCCATAGTGATTGGACATGTGGGTCGTTTTCACTATGCAAAGAACCATGAGTATCTGATAAAGGTATTTGCTGAGTTTTTGCGAATCCTTGATCATGACGAGGTTAACTCCTTCAGCATGCTGCACGGTATGAGAATAAGACTTCTGATGCTGGGAGAAGGCGAGCTGATGGATACTATGAAGCAGCTGTGTCACGACCTTAAGATTTCGGATAAGGTAATCTTTGCAGGCAATAAGAGTAATGCCAATGAATATTATCAGGCAATGGACTATTTCCTTTTCCCTTCACGCTATGAGGGACTTCCGGGGACAGTAGTGGAGGCGCAGGCAGCAGGGCTTCAGTGCCTTGTATCTGATTCCATCACTCCGGAGGTTGATATAACCCCTCTTGTAAGCAGGATGAGCATCGAGGAAGCACCTGCCACATGGGCCAGAAAAATCCTCAATGACCTGATGCTGAATGGAGTAAATGATGAAGAGTACGGCATCCCTATCGGAGACAGAGAGGCTTCATCAAGTCCAATCATATCACAGATAGCTGCAGCAGGCTTTGATGTTAAGACTCAGGCAGAGATGATGTCGAAATTCTATTTAACAGGAAAATTTTCATGAAGATTATATGAAAGCACATCGCTGGAGATTGATTCGGTGATGTGTTTCTTTTTTGGCTGCGAATACTTGGCATTGCCTATAATTTCAGTAAATGAGCAGCCTGTATTTATGTGGACAAAATGTCTGGGAGGGATTTCCATAGACCAAGCTATCAGAAGCTTGTGAAAAAGCTGAATCAGTCTGACTATAAAAAATCTCTAAATAATCTTAAATCTTGTTTCGATAAGTAGATTTTTTGAAACATCATTATTAGAATTTTATGCAGTGGTATTTGTGGTTTTTATGCAATTGCCCAAATTACAATTTTATATGTTTCAGATTGTCTGCTTTTTGAAACATTGTAAATTATTGACTTTACAGGAGGTTCTTATGAGAGAAAAGAAAAGTAGGAAAAACATTATTAGAAGGATGGTTAGCGGTTTTTCTGCATTTGCAATAGCGCTGGCATTGTGCTTTGTGGCTATTCCTGAAACGGTACATGCTAGTGATTACGAGTTAACTTTTGTTTGTATAACCGGGGATGGAAGAATTCTTTGCGGCATGGACGCGCATAGTGATGTAAGTAATATTGCTGAAGGAGAATTAAGAACGAAGACTTCTAATTTTGATGTACGAAAATATCTCAGCTATTCAAGTAATACTATAACTATAACTCAGGCTGCATTTGAAGATTTTCAGATTTTAAAAGCAAATCAAACGCTTGTCTTAAACGGAAGAGTCTTTATTACGAAGACTACTGGTGTAAATGGGGTAAGGACAATAATGCAGATGACAAAAGGAGCAAGAGTACAGATTGAATTTTTGTTAAATTCACAGCAAACCTCAATGAGCGAAGAAAATTGGTGCAGGACTGAATTTGAAAACCAATATGATTTACGAGATGGAACTCTGAATTTTGATGAGAATAAGTATCTAATTATTACAGCTACTGCCGATGCTCCGGAGCCTACACAGAGTATTGAGCCAGAGGAAAATCAAAATAATCAAAACGACCAGAACAACCAAAATAATCAAAACAACCAAAACAACCAGAATAACCAAAACACCCCCACAGATCCCACTCCTGCAGCTCAGGGAACGACCTTTAATGGTGCTTCCTCCGGAACACAGGGAATGTTTAAGGTTACTTCCTCAGATACAGGAAAAGCAGAAGTATCCTATGTGAAGGCACAGAATAGTAAGGCAAAAAAGGTAAAGATTCCATCAGTTGTTAAGGATGATAAGGGTGTTGAATACAAGGTAACAAAGGTTGAGAGAAAGGCTTTTTACAAGAATAAGAAAGTAAGAAGTGTCACGGTTCCTTCAACTGTAACTTCAATCGGCGGTGGAGCATTTAAGTATTGCTCAAATCTGGATAACATTAAGCTAAATGGAAATACATTGAAATCAATTGGCAAAGGCGCATTTAGTAACATAAAGGAAGGCGCAACTATCACGATTGTAGCAAAGAACAAAAAGACCTTTGATAAGATTGTGAAAAAGATTAAGAAATCCGGTGCCAAAAACGTAAAGTATAAGTTTAAAAAAGGATAATGATAATTAAAAATTTAGGCGTTTGCTTTTTGCAGGCGCCTAAATCTTTTATACTTTTTTAATCATTTTCGTTTTTATAATCCGTTAAAGATAAAGACGTGTATTAAACTTGTTTGTTTGAAATGTACAAACAAGTTTGATTTGCTTTATGCCCTTTTGTTTTTTAATTTTGTATTTATAAAATCTTCCCATTCTTTACAGATTTTGTCTGGTTGAACCCTTGACACTACAGATTTGGCGGTCTCTCCCAGTGTGGCTGCGAATTCGTTATCCTTTAGAATTCGTAACATGGCATCGGTTAGAGCTTTCTCATCCCCCACAGGAGTAAGGAGGCCGGATTTGCCATCATCAATGAGCATGCGGGATCCGCCGCAGGGGCAGTCAGTTGAGATGCTTGGAATTCCGAGAGCCATTGCTTCTATAAGGGCGTTTGGCATGCCTTCAAAATCCGAGGAAAGCACGAACATGGCAGAGCCGATGATTTCGTTTTTAAGATTAGAGCTTGGAGGAAGAATGAAAACCTTCTCTTCGAGATGGTTCTCTCTTATGTATGATGTAAGTCCATCCAATATGCCACCTTCCTGAGAATCACCGTAGATATAAAGTGAATAATCAGGATAGTCCTTTGTGATATTGTTAAATGCCTTAAGAAGAAGCAGCTGATTTTTCTGAACGGAGATTCTTCCTACATTTACGATTTTCTTTGAATTGTCGCCTCTTCCCTCGGAGCTATTCGTATCTGCATTAAGGTAGCTTTCATCTATAGGATTAAAGATAATTGTTGACCTTTTCTGGAAGTCCTCTGAGAAATAATGCATAGCATCCGGTGTCTGGAATATACAGCCGGCAGCCCTTTTCTCCATGTAGCGGGTTGCGAGCTTATGAGGTGCATAGTCAACCTCCGGATTGTTGCGAACGGAGACGATAAGAGGAGTATTCGTCCCAAAGAGACTGAAGGCACTTCTGAAATTGGCCTTTGCACAAAATGAGATTACAAGGTCAGGCTTTTCTTTCTTTACGCAGTTTCGTAATTTAAAAAGTCTGGTAAAGGCCTTCTTAATTCGCCCTGCCTTCTCTTCATTCTCGGTTAAGCCAACGGAGATACGCCTTACCTTGCTTGAAAGCTTATATTCATTTTCCGAAAACCACTGGGTTGCGACGATGACGTCATGACCTGCATCGGCAAATTTTCCTGAGAGAATACTGACTACGTGCTCTGCGCCGCCGCGGCCCATGCTGTTTAAATGAAAAAGAATTTTCATGTTAATGTTGCCCCTTGTTTTTTACTAGATCTGACAGGAAATCCTCATACCAGCTGACGAGCTGCTCAAGGTCGTAGCCATGTGAACGAATGGACTCACGCTGACAGGATCTGTCTGCCGTCTCTTTTTCTTTCCTTATACTTATGGCTTCATCAGCCCAGCTCTCTGCTGAATCAGAAAGAGATTTTCTTGTGATAAGCCCATCTGTAACAGATACATTTGGTGTGATGGTATCAGATATCAGCATTGGGAGACCACTAACCTGCGCCTCGATAAGAGTCAGCGGAAGTCCCTCAAACAGCGAAGGGAATATCATCACGTCGAAGGCTGAAAAGAAAGCCTGTGCATCATGGCGGATTCCGGTCAGGATAACCTTTGTAACAAGATTAAGGGATTTTATTTTTTCCAGAATGTCCGGTTTAAGGTCCCCTTCGCCAAGGCATATAAGTATAGCTTTATCGTCTTTCTCGGCGATCTTAGCAAATACATCAATAAGGAAAGAGTGGTTCTTGGATGCGATGAAGTTTGCAATATGGCCGTAGATATGCTTGCCTTCAAGGTTAAATTCATGAATTATCTGATCTCTGTATTCATTCCTGAATTCAAATTTATTAAGATCGATAGCGTTGTTAATTATCTTAAAGCTCTTATCTCCATACATCCACTTACCTGCATTTTCTGAGCATGCAAGTCTTACATCAGTGTTCTTAATAAGAATAGGTCTGCTTAGGAAATGTGCAAGCTTCTTGGGATCAGTCTCATTATGTGAATGACAAACCGTTATTGACCCCGCCTTTTTCGCTACCATAAGCTGAGGAGCAACAAGCGCATTGGCGGTATGCCTTATAACAATGTCATATCCTTCAGCGTTTACAATATTCCCCAGCTTTTTGAGATTCTGTATTGGATGACTTGTCATCCTTGGGAGCTGGTAAACCTTGCCGCCCATTTCTCGGATGAGATCGTCATAACCTCCGTTTCTCACGTCATGAACAGCAAAATCAAACTGAAACCGTTCCTTATCTATGTTCTCATAGATATTCATTATGAAGTTTTCCATCCCTCCTGGGTACATAGCTCCCACAATGTGAAGAACTTTGATTTTTCTATCCATGATAACCTCAATTGATATTCGCTGCTGTTACCATCTTGACCGGTACAGATATTTTATCATCGCCGGCAAGATGGCAACTGAAAAGTCGTTTGCTAAAAAAGTAAGAGTAGTATAACATATTTAAAGGATAATACATAGAAGGAGCGCCTATGTGCGGAATCTGCGGATATATTTCCAAAAACAGAATAACAGAAGATGAGCTGCGTGCCATGAATGACACCATAATACACAGAGGACCCGATGATAGCGGCGTCGAGTTGTATCCCGGTAAGGATGGCTACATAATAGGCTTTGCTCAGAGAAGACTTTCAATCCTGGATCTGTCACCCCTTGGACATCAGCCAATGACCACGACAGATGGCAGGATTTCTGTCGTTTTTAATGGAGAGATTTATAATTACCGGGAGCTGAAAAAGCAACTTTCGGATTATCCTTACAAATCAACCTGTGATACAGAGGTTATTCTGGCTTCTTATCTTAAATGGGGCAGAGATTTTGTAAGGCACATCCATGGAATGTTTTCCATAGCTCTTTACGACAGAGAAAATCAGGACGTTCTTTTTGCAAGAGACAGGATAGGTAAAAAGCCACTGTATTATTGGCTTGAAGATGGCAACATCGTATTCGGTTCAGAGCTTAAGCCCATAATGAAGTGCCCGGGCTTTAAGGGACAGATAAGAACATCCATCATTCCAAGATACCTCTATCAGCAGTATATAAATGCACCGGAGACCATTTTTGAGAACGTTTATCAGGTTGAACCGGGGCAGCTTGTTATTTTCAATCAGGGAAATATCACTAAGGAAAAATATTGGAGCATCAGGGATGCTTATAAAGATAATGTAAATAAAAAGGTAGAAAGCTACGAGGAAGCCAAGGAAGGTCTTAAAAAGCGCCTTAAGAAGTCTGTAGCTGACAGGATGATTGCAGATGTGCCCCTTGGAACATTTTTATCAGGTGGCTATGACTCATCACTTATAACGGCTCTTGCCCAGGAGAATTCTGAGAGCCCTGTAAAGACCTTCAGTATAGGCTTTAATGTTCCCGAGTATAACGAAGCTGAGTATGCAGCGAAGGTTGCCAATCACCTTGGCACCGAGCACACAGAGCTTTATATAGATGAATCAGAGATGATCGAGCTTGTGGACAGCATTCCTCAGTATTTTGATGAACCCTTTGCAGATGAGTCAGAGATCCCTACTATGCTGGTGTGTAAGCTTGCGAGGCAGAAAGTGACTGTGGCCCTTTCCGGGGATGGCGGAGATGAATTCTACTGCGGCTACAATATCTATGACAGAGCAGTACAGGCTAGGAAGCTTGATGGTATAGGAGCTATAGTTAATGCCGTTGGTCAGATTCCGCTTGGTAATGAGAAGCTTCTTAGAAAGTTTCCCTACAGCGTTCAGGCAGTTGCTGATAACAGAGATCCTGAGACTAAGACGCAAGTTTCTGCACCCAAATATATCCCTGCAGCCCATGCCTTTATTTCCGGCAGAGAAGAGATGGATCAGAGGATGACATATGCACAGTATATGAGCAGGGATTTCCTAAGGGATGGTGTTTTCCCCTGTAAGTATCCCGTTGAGTCTTACTATGACGTGGACAACTGGCAGGTTCGAAGGATGCTCCTTGATATGGATACATATCTTCCAAGCGACATTCTGGTCAAGATGGATAGGGCAGCTATGAAGTACTCTCTTGAGTGCAGATGCCCTATTATGGATACGGAGGTTATGGAGTACAGCTTCCGAATTCCTCATGAATTTAAATATAAAGACGGCGTGAAAAAATATATCCTTAAGGATATCGCCTATGACTATATCCCAAGAGAGCTTTTGGACAGACCAAAGAAGGGCTTTAGTGTTCCGATGGATAAGTGGCTTCGGGGTCCTCTTAAGGACAGGCTCATTGATTACAGTAATGAGAGCTTTCTTAAAAATCAGGGAATTTTTGATGCGACATACGCATCCGGTTTTATAAGAGATTTTCTTGCAAAAGGAGATGGAGGCTTTGGCAGCGGTGCCAATTTCTCCAATATCGCATGGAGCTTTTTCATATTTCAGCAGTGGTATGAGAAGCATATCTACCAAAGTTAACGAGAGGTATTTATGTCCGCAAATATGGATCCAGGAAAAAAGCATATAGCAATGTATATCGGATCCCTCAATAAGGGCGGTGCCGAGCGCGTTATGTGTAACCTTGCAGAGTATTTTTATAATGCGGGCTATCAGGTTACGTTTGTGACCACATACCTTGCGGATGATGAGTATGAAGTTGCGGACAGAAAGTGGGAGCCTGTAACTGAACAGGGCAAGGAAGTCGAATCAGGACGCATCATCGAAGTTCTGAATATGGACGAGCACATAAAAACAGTCCGTATGAAATCTTCTGAGGAGCCGGGAATAGACAGAGTTTTCACGGCTCTTATGCCCGATGAAAAGGGCAAAAGAGTAGCGAATTTCAGAAACAGAGTAAAGAAATTAAGAGATACCTGGAAGAGCTTAAAGCCTGACCTTATCCTTTCTTTTCTTGGAAAAAATAACTGCATGGCGATTTACTCGGCAAGAGGCCTTGGAATTCCTGTGGTCGTATCCGTAAGATCAAACCCTTCAAGAGAATACGCTTCCAAGGGACTTAATCTTGCAATGAACATGCTCTTTCCAAGGGCAGCAGGCGTTGTGGTGCAGACAACGGGAGCTGCTGAGTATTTTAAGGACAGCATCAGGAAAAAGTGCAGGATACTTCCAAATTCAGTCAATCCATCCTTTATGAAGGGTGAAACAGTATCCTTTTCCGACAGGGAAAATATCATTGTCTCAGTCGGAAGACTTGATGATAACAAGAACCAGATACTTTTGATAAGAGCCTTTGGGAAGATCATGGATGAGTTTCCCCAGTACAAGCTTGTTATCTACGGAGATGGCCCATCAAGGCAGAAGTTTGAGAAGGAAGCTGCCGGGATAGAAGCCGCCAGAAGCGCAGGAACAAGCGGCTCAAGCGATGACCATACAGATGGAAACCGCATCGTTTTCATGGGGAATGTCAGCGGCGTTGCGGATAAAATTCGTGATGCGAAGATTTTTGTTCTGACATCTAAGCAGGAGGGTATGCCAAATGCCCTCATTGAAGCCATGTCCATGGGACTTGCCTGTATATCCACAGACTGCCCCTGCGGTGGTCCAAGAGACCTTATAAGAGATGGTGAAAATGGTATACTTATTCCAATGGGTGAGGATTCCGCCATGGAGGATAGTCTCACTAAGGCACTTAGGAGTCTTATAAGTGATGCAAAAAAGAGCGAAGCTATGGCAGATGCTGCCCTGGCAGTAAGGAAGGATTACAGTCCTGAAAAGATCAATTCCCAGTGGAAAGAGTATTTTGAAGGACTGATGAGAGATACTTAAATTATTGAAAGGCTAAGATAAGGAAAAGTGCAATTTAATTCTTTTATTTTCATATTGTTCTTTTTGCCCATCACTTGCCTTGGGTATTATTTACTGAACCATTTTGATAGAGAAAAAGAGGCTAAAGGCTATCTTCTTCTTATGTCCCTGTGGTTTTACGGATATTTCAACGCATCATATCTTGTGATAATCTGCAGCAGTATCTGCGTGAATTTCCTTTTGTATAAGAAAATGCAGACTGCAAAATCCCGCAGGCCCTATCTTATTTTGGGACTTTTATTTAACGTCGGACTTATTTTCTATTTTAAATATTACAATTTCTTTTTACAGAATCTAAACGATGCCTTTAAGACAGACTTTGTTTTAAGGACAATAGTCTTGCCCCTTGGCATCAGCTTTTTTACCTTTCAGCAGATATCATTTATCGTGGATGCATACAAAGGGGAGGCCGTAGGCTATTCCTTTTTGGAATATGCGCTTTTTGTGTCCTTTTTCCCGCAGCTTGTGGCAGGACCTATCGTGCTTCATTCTGAGCTGATTCCTCAGTTCAGGGATAAGACCAGACACAGGGTTAATTTTGATAATCTGTCCAAGGGCATAATGCTTTTTTCAAGAGGTCTTGCTAAAAAGGTTCTTATTGCAGACACCTTCGGTAAAGCAGTAGACTGGGCTTTTGCACAGGCAGCTGTAGTTCAGGTGGGAGAAGGCGCTCTCACAAGAGCAGAGATCATCATTTTGATGCTGTCCTATACCTTCCAGATCTACTTTGATTTTAGCGGTTACAGTGACATGGCTACAGGCCTGGGGTCTATGTTTAACTTAAAGATTCCCATGAATTTCAATTCGCCCTACAAGGCCCTGTCCGTTGCAGATTTCTGGAAACGCTGGCATAAGACACTGACAAGGTTCCTTACAACCTACATATATATTCCTCTTGGAGGAAACAGAAAGGGTAAGCTTAGAACCTATTTAAATATAATGATCGTATTCACCATCAGCGGAATTTGGCACGGTGCCAACTGGACCTTCATTTTATGGGGAATACTTCACGGACTGGCACAATGCTTTAATAAGCTTACTCATGGTATTTACGAAGCTGTGTATAATGCTGTTTCTAAGAGCTTCCTTGGAAAAGCAGGTGCAGCTCTCATAAAAACAGTTCAGTGGATCGTAACCTTTGCATTCTTAAATGTGACATGGCTCCTCTTTAGAGCAAATTCTGTTACAGAGTGGGTACAGATATTAAAGCGTCTCTTCGTTCTTAATCTTGATGTGAGAGATGGCATGCTTGAAGCCTTCCGTATACCGCGCTTTAGATATGTGATGTCTGCCATAGGACTTTCCGCAGAAGACCACGCTGTACTTTTAGCTTGTATGTTTATTATGATGGTACTTGCTCTTTGCCTGTGCCTGCTATTTAAGAATAATTATGAGAGAAAATATGAGTTTAAGGTATCATCCCTTGCTTTTACCTGGGTACTTATTGTGACCTGTGTTATTTCTCTTAGCTCTGTTTCAACATTTTTGTATTTCAATTTCTAGATGTTCGCCTATAGTTTGTGTGTGAACATGGAGTGTAAACTGATATGACTGGAAAAAGATGGTTTATTTCCATATTGATAGCGAGTGTTATAGCGCTCCTGGCCATCGCCGGATGTGTCTTTTGGACAGATCCTTTTTTCCATTACAGAAAACCAAATGAAAGCTTTTACTATATTCTGAATGACCAGAGATCCCAGAATGATGGCATAACCAAACACTTTGACTATGACGCCATTATTACAGGAACCTCAATGGCTGAGAATTTCAGGGCATCGATGTTTGATGAGCTTTTTGGGACAAACTCCATAAAGGTTACATATTCAGGTGCTACCTATAAAGAGATAGACGATAATCTGGAGGTAGCATATAAAACAGGTCACAGCCCAAGGTATGTGCTAAGGTCACTTGATTATACGCTGCTTGTAAGGGATAAGGATGAACTGAGGCTTGATATGGGCGAGTATCCTGAGTATCTGACTAATAATAATCCCTTTGATGATGTAAAATATCTTTTGAACAAGGATGCTTTTCTAAGGTATTCTCTTCCCGTGCTTTACAGATTTATAAAAGGCGAACCGGGAGGCCATACCAGCTTTGATGAATACAGCTATTCTGCGGTAAATTATATCTATGGAATAGGGGCAGTTCTTGAGGGCAGAGAAAAATATGGCGAACCTGAGAGCATACTGCCTGTATCTGATGAGGAGATAGCGCTTCTTAAAGGGAACATGGAAGAGAATGTTGTAGAGCTTGCAAGAAAGCATCCGGAGACCACGTTTTTGTATTTTTATCCTCCATATTCAATGGCATATTTCGGAGGACTGTTAGAGGCAGGTGAGCTTGATAAGGAGCTTGAATATAAAAAGCTTGCGACACAGATGATGCTTGAATGCGACAATATCCATGTCTACAGCTTTACTATGAATACAGATATTACTTCAGATCTTGACAGATACAGAGACAGGGGACACTATGAACCCTCAGTTAACGACTGGATAATAGAGAAGATAGCAGCAGAGGAACTCTCAGAAGGCGGTCAGTACATAAACAGGATCACCAAAGAAAATGCGGATGAATATTTTGCTGCTGAGAAAGAGCTTCTTGAAGCATTTGATTATAATAAGATGATTGGCAAATAACGAAGGAACCATGAAAGGAATTCTATGTGCGGAATAGCTGGACTTTGCGGATATAGCGGCGATGCTGAAAAGAATATCAAAAGAATGAATGACAGACTTCTTCACAGAGGTCCTGACAGCGGAGATATCTGGAACAGCCCCGATGATATGGTGTGGCTTGGACACAGAAGACTGTCCATAAGAGATTTATCTTCAAACGGATCCCAGCCCATGCGCTCAAAGAGCGGGAAGTATGTAATCGTGTATAACGGCGAGATCTACAACGCCGATAAGCTCTCAGACCTTCTTATGGGAAAGGGCTTTGTTACAGCCTTCAGAGGAACCTCCGACACAGAGGTTTTACTTGAAGCTATTGAGCATTTAGGGCTTAGTGAGACTTTGAAATTCTGCAAAGGAATGTTTGCTCTTGCGGTTTATGATCTTGAGACCCATGAGCTTTGCCTTGCAAGGGACAGGATTGGAGAAAAGCCCCTTTACTACGGCTTTGTAAATGGCAATTTTGTTTTTGCTTCTGAGATTTCTGCTATTAGAGCCATAGAAGGCTTTAAGAACAGGATATTTGAGGAAGCCCTGAACCTGTACTTTGTTCATGGCTATATTCCTGCACCTTATACGATTTACCATGATATCTATAAGCTTGAGCCGGGAACCATACTTCGTATCACAGCGCCTTTTTCATATTTCAGGCCCGTTCATGAGGATGATGACGAAGGAAAGCTCACAGGAATACAGAGATCCGGTGGCGAGTACAGGTTTGAAACCTACTACGACATAACAGAGGTTGCAAGAAAAGGTCAGGAGAATCTTTTCAAAGGTACTGCTGATGAGGCAGCAGATGAGTTGGAGCGCCTTTTAAAGGAGTCCATAAAGGGACAGTTGGTATCTGATGTGCCTGTTGGTGCTTTTTTATCAGCGGGAATAGATTCAAGTACTGTGGTATCCCTTATGCAGGAGGTTGCTGAGGGAAAGGTTAAGACCTTCACCATAGGAATGGAGGATCCAAAATATAACGAAGCTGAGGTTGCAAAGGAGATTGCAAAGCACCTTGGAACAGAGCACACAGAGCTTTATATCACAGAAGCAGATGCCAAGGCTGTTATTCCAAAGCTTCCATCAATATACGGTGAGCCCTTTGCTGATTCATCACAGATTCCCACATATCTTGTAAGTAAGATGACAAGGGACCATGTAACAGTATCCCTTTCAGGTGACGGCGGAGATGAGCTGTTTTGCGGCTACAGATCCTATGAATCCGTTCAGAGAATATGGAATAAGATGAAGAATATTCCCGGCGGCATGAGATACGGCGCAGGAAAAATGCTTCAGCATTCAAGAGCTGCTAAGAGGGATGGTGTTTTCAGAGATAAGGCAAAGCTCCTTCAGGCAAGAAGCCCGGAGGATCTCTACAGAATCCAGTTCGAGATGGTCCCCGGTGCTCTTAATATCGCAAGAGAAAAGAGTATGCCTCCCTATAAGCTAAGTCTTGCCGAGGGTGACGGACTTAGGGAAGTAAATCATGATATAATGCTTATGGATATGAGGATGTATCATCCCGATGATATACTTGTTAAGGTGGACAGATCCGGCATGACAGTTTCCTTAGAGAGCAGAATACCAATGCTTGACAGGGATGTAATGGAGTTTGCATGGAGTCTGCCGCTATCACTTCTTAGAGATAAAAACACAGGTACCGGTAAGATGGTACTTAGAGATGTACTTTACAGACATGTACCAAGAGAGCTGGTGGACAGACCAAAGAAGGGCTTTTCAATACCTGTTGCCAAGTGGCTTAAGGAAAAGGAGCTCCGTCAGTGGGCAGAAGACATGATTTCTGCAGAAAAGCTTCAAAGAGAAGGCTTCCTTAATCCCGAGGCAGTAGCTAAGGTATGGAAGAATTTTGCCGATGAGGACGGACAGTGGCAGCCTCTTATCTGGTATATTTTGATGTTTGAGCAGTGGCTTTCGGAAAATAACTAATTAGATTAAATGTAGGCGCATAAATGGAAGAGAAAAATCATTACATGGAAGAGATTCCCATAATAAAACAGAATACGCTTATATCCGTAATAGTTGCCTGTTACAATGTGGAGGAATTTTTGCCAAGATGCATAGAATCCATAATGGCGCAGACCTACAGGAATCTTGAGATAATCCTCATCGATGACGGCGCAAGGGATAACACTGGTAATATCTGCGACCACTATAAGACTCTTGATGAGAGAATCGTTGTGGTTCATCAGACAAACGGCGGAGCTGCTATAGCAAGGAATGAAGGCATAAAGATTGCCCATGGACAGTACATCGGCTTTGTGGACGGCGATGATTACATAGAGCCCTACATGTACGAGTATATGCTTAGTGCCATGGTAACTGCAGACGCCGAGCTTTCTGTTTGCAGATATTTTGAAGACAGTCAGGAAGATCTGAAAAAGACCAGGACCTATAGGAAAAAGGGACTTGTTCATATTAAGGATGACGGAAAAGCAAAGGAGATAGTAGAGAGAGGAGTACGACTCCTTGAACTTACTGGGGAAGAAGCTCTTAAGAATTATGTTGAGGAGAGCGATGATATAGTCATCAGAAATGCTCCCTGGAATAAGCTCTATAAAGCCGAGCTTCTGGACGAGACCTCTTTTCCCATTCAGAGATACTACGAGGATATCCTTTTTTCAGCAAGGGTTCTCGCAAAAGTGAAGAAAGTGGCATATATTGACACGCCTTTGTATCATTATATAATAAACAGAAAAGGTGGGGCCATGGGCGCAGGCCTAAGAAAAGAGATTCTCACAGAGCAGATTCCTTCGTATCATGCAAGGAGTGAGCTCCTTGAGGAGATCGGAAGGCGCGACCTTGCTGCAAGCCATGATTACATGGTCTACAAGAAGCTTCTGCTTTTATATACCGAAGCCAGAAGAGATAAGACCGGAGAAAAAAAGAAATTCATGGAGCCTCTGGCAGAGGAGATCAGAACCTGTGCAAATCAGATGTACAGGGTATTTTCATGTGATATAGCTGATCCGCACCAGAAAATGAGAATGGAATTATTTTTAAAGAACCCCAAGTTTTACGATCTGTTCATGGATCTGAATGAGGGGGTAGTTTTGCCTTTACGTCAAAAGTTTAGTGGGGGACACAAAAAATGATAATAATAAGGCTAAAAGGCGGTCTTGGAAATCAGATGTTCCAGTATGCCCTTTACCTGCAGCTCAAGGCACTTGGAAAAGAAGTTAAAATCGACGAGGTAAATGGTTTTAAGGATGATCCGCAAAGAGATCCCGTCCTTTTTGACCTGTTTGGGATCACTTATGATACGGCCACAGATGAGGAAGTAGTTGAGATTACTGATGCTCATATGGACCTTCTTAGCAGGATCAAAAGAAAATTATTCGGAAGAAAGTCCGCAGAATATCAGGACAATACAGGTAATTTTGACCCCAAGGTTCTTGAAATGGACACAGCATACCTTAACGGTTACTTCCAGTCTGATAAGTACTTTACAGACAGGAATGTCCTTTCAAGGCTCAAAAGAGAATTTGAGATTAAGCCTGAGGACTGTCTTACCACATCCAAATCCTGGGAGATATACAGACAGATCCTGCAGAGTAATTCTGCCAGCATCCATGTAAGAAGAGGCGATTACTTAGAGCCCGGAACAGTGGAGACCTTCGGCGGAATTTGTGATGATGACTACTACAAGAGAGCCATCGACACACTTATCAGTAAGTATCCGGATGTAGAGTTTTTCATTTTTTCAAATGATAATGAATGGTACGAGACCCATGTATCAGGCGATAGATTCCACTATGTAGAGACCGGTGAAGAGAAGGAAGACGTAGCGGATCTTCTTTTGATGAGTCTTTGCAAGCACCATATCCTTGCAAATTCAAGCTTTAGCTGGTGGAGTGCATGGATGAATGATGCACCGGAGAAGACGATACTTGTGCCTCCGAAGTGGCTTAACAACAAGCCCATGGAGGATATTTATACAGAGCGAATGATTAAAGTGTGAAGATATATGTCTTTGCATGGATGTTATTCCATCTGACATTTAAGGAGTTATATGAGTTTAGGAAAACCCTCTGAAAATAAGGCGGAGAACCTTAATCTTTTTCAGAAGATCAATTATATTTTTGATACAAAACAAAAGAAGTATCTGGTACTTCTTGGATTTATGATACTTGTGGGAGGCGTCTTCGAGACATTCAGTGTTGGAATGATGGTTCCCGTTGTCAGTGTGATTCTTGATCCCGAGTCCCTTCAAAAGGCCATGGACAAAGCCCCCTTGCTTGCAAATATAGCTTATGGGATGGGACTTAATACCGAAAAAAGACAGATATGTGCGATACTTGCATTCCTGATAGTTATCTATATTGTTAAGAACGCATATCTTCTTTATCTTACTTATCAGCAGAACACTTTTATAGCAAAAACAAGAAACGACATGATTTCAAGGGTTATGCGAGAGTTTTTAAACAGACCCTATGAGGATTACCTCGGTGCGGATATACCTACGGTATTTAGAATAACGGATAGCGATATACCGCACACATTTTCTCTTATGCTGGCGCTTTTGGGTCTGGCAACAGAGGGAGTTGTTTCCTTATTCCTTGGAATATATCTTATCTATACCAACTGGCAGATGGCACTTCTGATAATCGTTGTACTTGGGCTAATGACGCTTCTTAGTACAAAGCTTATCAAGCCCAGGATGAACAGCATTGGTAAAAAGAATCAGAATATCCAGTCAAGGATTGCCAAGTGGAGAATTCAGGCTATCTACGGACTTAAGGATGTAAAGGTCTTAAACAGACAGGACTTCTTTATAAGAAACTACTATGAGTCAGGCAAAATCGGTGCTGAGACCGCAAGAGACTACACCGTGCTCAACAATTTGCCAAGACTTCTTATTGAGACTGTTTTCATGGTGGCTGTCCTTAGCTACATCATGATTTACATAATTGGCGGCGGTGATGTGAAGCTTCTCATCACACAGCTCACAGCCTTTGGTGTTGCTGCAGTAAGACTTATGCCAAGTGCCAACCGCATCAACACCTACATTACGCAGATTGCTTACGAGGAGCCAAGCCTTGACTTCGTTTACAACAATCTCACAGAGTCCATGAAGTCAGATAAAAAGATGGCTGCTGAGAGAATGGCAATCGCAGGTCCTGCCATAAAGCTTGAAGATAAGATCGAGCTTAAGAATATTACTTTTGCATATCCCGATGCTGAAAAGAACATTTTCACCGGCGCGGATATGATGGTTCCCAGGGGTAAATCCGTAGGAATCATGGGCTCATCAGGAGCCGGAAAATCCACAATCGTTGATATTTTACTTGGACTTTTGCATGTAAAAGAGGGCGAGATCCTCTGTGATGGCAAGAACATTTTCAGTAATTACGAATCCTGGCTTGCTCAGGTTGGATACATTCCGCAGAGCATCTACCTTATTGATGAATCAATAAGAGACAATATTGCATTTGGTATAGATGCAGCAGAAATAAGTGATGAGAGAATCTGGGAGGTCTGCAGAGAGGCTCAGCTTGAAGATTTCATCAAGAGTCTTCCCGAGGGTCTTGATACCAAGATCGGTGACAGAGGTGTAAGACTTTCCGGCGGTCAGAGACAGCGTATCGGAATCGCAAGGGCTCTTTACCACAACCCTGAGATTCTTGTTTTTGATGAAGCTACAAGTGCTCTTGATAACGAGACAGAGGCAGCAGTTATGGAGGCGGTTAACAGTTTCCATGGTAAAAAAACCATGGTTATCATCGCTCACAGACTTAATACCATTGAGAAGTGCGACATTATCTACGAGGTAAAAGATCAGAAGATAGTAGAGTCGAGCCTTGAAGGTAAGACCATTATTCACGGGTGATTGCAGAATATGATAGGAACAGAATTTATACCGGGTTACGGCCTTGGCAATCAGCTTTTCTTCTATGTGACCACAAGATGTATAGCCATGGAGAAGGGCGTTGATTTCGGCTTTATAAATCCGGGGCAGGTAGGAAATGTTTTTCATTCCAAGCGCGGAATGTACTTTATGGACATTGACCTTGGCACAGAGATACCTGCTGAAGATAAATGCAAATATAAAATAGTAAATGAGCAGGACGATCGTCTTTACATGGGTAATTCCAAGCACGATATGGCCAATGGCTGCTATATATCAGGGGCGGATCCGAGGCTTTTCGAGGTGTCCGATAACACTCTTATTTACGGCAATATGCAGGATGAGAGCTACTTTGAAAAGTACAGGGACAAGATTCGTGAATGGCTCCATGTAAAAGAAGAAGCTGAGTCTTATGAATATACCGCTGATGATCTTTGCATCATAAACATCCGCGGCGGAGAATACACTGACCATCCGGAGCTTTATCTGGACAGATCGTATTTTTTAAATGCTATAAAAAATATGAAAAAGATAAATCCCGCAATGAGATTTATGATAGTCACAGAGGACGAGGAAGCCGCAAAGAAGGTTCTTCCTGAGTATGAGTGCCACCATTTTGATATGGGCAAGGATTATGTGACGATAAAAAACGCCAGATACCTTATTTTGTCCAACTCATCATTTTCCATAATGCCCGTGCTTAGCAGCACAGAGCTTAAGTATGCAATTGCTCCCAAGTACTGGGCAAGGCATAATGTATCCGATGGATTCTGGTCATCGGAGCAGAACATTTACAGCTTCTTGCATTATCAGGATAAGAAGGGCAGAATCTGGGAGGCTGATGAGTGCAGGAAAGAGCTGGCTGAGTATAAAAAGAGGTCAAGACTCTATGCCAGAAGAAATGAGCGTCCCGGGAAGATCAGATATTATTGTCAGATCATCAGAAGAAAATGCCTCTACGGCGTATTCTACCTAAAGAAGATAGTCAGGTCCTTGGAGCGAAGGCTTGGAATAATCAAGACCTGGAAACCGTGAAACGGAGATTTGTAAGTTGAAAAAGCTAACGCTGAAGAATGTTACTTTGGCTGCCATGACCAGCGTAAATGTCTACGAGACTGTTCAGGCGCTTAAGTACAGTATGAAGGATATCGAGTTTGGCGATGTGGTTTTTATCTCTGATAAAAAGCCCTTTTATCTGCCTGCCGGTATCAGATTCAGTTATACATCAAAGCTCGACAGCATAGATAAGTTCAATTATAAGATGACTTATGAGCTGCATGAGCATATAAATACGGAATTTGCCCTTATAGTCCACGCAGATGGTTTTGTAATTAATCCTGATAAGTGGAGGGACTCATTCCTTGATTATGACTATATAGGATCCCCCTGGCCGCTGCCTGAGAACGATTATGCCTACAGAGATGCTGACGGCAATATCTGCAGGGTTGGGAATTCCGTATCCATCAGATCAAAGAGACTTATGGAATACCCTGCAAAGCACAACTGCGAGTGGGTTCCAGTGGATGATGGATTTTACAATGAAGACATTTTTATCTGCTGTCATCTGAAAAAAGAGATGGAGCAGGAGGGCATACAGATAGCACCCCTTGAGGAAGCGATTTATTTTGCAAGAGAGCACAATCTTCCTGAGAATGCAGGCATAACACCCTTTGCATTCCATAAGTGGAGAGGCGAAAATGGGGACTATCCAAGGTTCTACAGCCCTTATAAGCGATTTAAGATGGCGGTAAGACCGCTGCTTTTCTGGAGAAGGACGAAGAGCTGGAGAGAGAAACATGGTCTATGATCTGATACCTTTTTTTAATGAAATAGATATACTACAGCTTCGTCTGAATGTACTTGACCCTTACGTGGACAAGTTTATAATCGAGGAAGCAACAACCACCTTTTCAGGACAGCCAAAGGAGCTTTGCTTTGAAAAGAACAAAGAGAAGTTTTCGAAGTTCCTTGATAAGATAGAATATATTGTGGTTTCTGAAGACAGAGATTTTGAGGTTACCCATGAAAGGGATTATTTTCAAAAGAACAACTTGCTACAGGGGCTTAAGGACGCGGCCCCGGATGATGTGATAATCTTCGGAGACTGCGATGAGATCCCTAATCCCAAGGTGCTTACGGATATAATAGAGCACTTTGATAAAACAAAGGTTTATCACCTTGCCCAGAGGAATTTTTATGCATTCCTGAATATGGAGGAGTCATCGGGTAAGCTTTTATCTATCACGGGAGAATTCCCGGAGATACCTGTTTCCGAGAGGAAATGGCTTGGAACCAAGGTCTGCAATATAGAGAATATCCCGGATGAGGGTATAGTAAGACTAAGAGATCTGGTTCCGCCTACGGATGAGCGCTCTGTGAGAGTTGCTGACGGAGGCTGGCATTTTGGATATATGGGCGGCTATAAGGAATCCAATCCTGTAAAAAGGATCGGTGTTAAGGTTAAGGCTGCGGCCCACCAGGAGTATAACGACAGAGAAGTCCTGGCTGAGACCATGGATCATCTGATCCTTGGAAGAGATATTTTTGGAAGAGATGCCCGATTTACAAGAGTTGAAGTGGATGAAACCTATCCCGGATATTTGAGAGAACATCTCGATGAGTACAGACATCTGTATATGCCGGTGATTACACCTTTTATGAGATTTACCCATAAGTTTGATATTACAGTTGGAAGATTTTGCAGAAAGGCATACCACAAAATTTTAAGGACTCTGAGGCATAGATAGGCGGTTTATGAGTATTACTTCAAGATATAATAACTTTATATCGCGGTTTTCGCCCATCAGGAATTTTGTATTTTATCTGATGCTTACCACAGAACTTCTTATGGCGATTTATGAGAGAAGCGATCTGCCGTTGTCTACTCCAAGTTATGTTTTCAGGGCTACATTTCTGATGACAATGGTGGTTATTCTGCTGACGGAGTATTCTGCAAAAGAGTGGATTGCTATCGGCATAACCGCAGTTTTTACATTTTTTTGTTACAGGGTATGTGGGAACAATGACCTTCTAAGAGTGTCGATGTTTGTGATTTCCTGTAAGGGAGTGAATATTAAAAAGGCCCTTAACTACTTTTTTACAGTAAGCTTTATCGGATATGCGGCTATCTTTGTGGCAGCACTTACAGGAATTTACGGCAATATAAGCATCACGGATTATTTTGGAAGGTCAGTTGGAACTGAGACCAGGTATTCCTTTGGATTTGGGCATCCCAATACGGTTCACAGTGTATTGTTTGCTCTGTCCATGCTTGTGATGTATCTCCTTAAGGATGAAAGCAGGAAAAAGAGGAAGATAGCAGGCAGTATAATCCTTGTACTGAATATATTGCTGTTTGTTTTTACGGATTCAAAGACCGGTTTTTTTATAATCATATTTATGTTGATAGGTCTTATTCCGTCGCTTTTATCAGATGATGAGAAGCCGGGGATTTATTATGCTATTGGCGTTGCTGTAAGCGGATTGTCTGTAGTTTTATCTGTTGTTGCAGCAGCTGTAAGTCAGTATGCTTTCGAAAATCCCTTCAGTTTTTCTGCAGCAATTGACAGGATGCTTACCGGACGTATTATAGCTTTTTATGGGAACACACCTGAACATAAGGGCACGATTTCAAGCTGGACGTTGTTTGGAGATTCCAACAGCGGTGAGACGTATTTTGATATGGGATGGGTTAGGCTGTTTTACTGGTATGGAATAATACCAGGTATCATCGTGACAGTGATTCTTTTTATTCTGCTTTACAGAATGTACAGACAAAAGGATTACGACACTTTTGTGATGCTTGTTTCGATGTTTTTATATACAATAGTAGAGGCGACGTTTGTTTCGTCATATATCGGCAGGAATTTCATGCTTATGATTTGGGGGGCTTACATATTCTTAGCATGTCGGGAGGAAAAAGATGCAGGGGAAAGATAAGTATTTATTGACGTATCTACTTTGGGGAATAGATATGATCGCAATAGGACTATCATTTGTTATTGCGACCTATGTCAGATATTTTAACTTCAGAGATATGAGGGATAAGTCTACCCATTTCTATATCTGTATCGTGCTGATACTTGTTGGTACCGTATACAACTTCGCACTTGATTACAACAGAGATTTTATTAAAAGAACGGTTTGGCGTGAAGGTACAGCTGTTTTCAAATATGAGATTGCTTTAATTATCGGAACAATTGCAATCGCATATGGATTGCAGCTGGCAGAACAGTTTTCACGTCTTGTTATGTTCTATTTTGGAATCATAGATTATCTGATGACACTTTTGTTTCACCAGCTTTTCAGAAGTATGCTGAAAACCTATTGGAAGAGCGGAGATTCAGCGGTTAAACTTTTGGTGCTGTCTGAAAAAGAGAATCTCATGTCAACCATCAGGCATCTTCAGCACAGAATTGAGATCAACTATTCAATAGTAGGTGCAGTGTGTCTTGATGAGGATATGACAGGAGAGGTTATAAGAGGAGTAGAAGTCATTTCAAACAAAGACGATTTCATAGAGAAGGTTACATCTATTCCTCTTGACGAGGTGTTCATACATACTCCGAATATTTCCCAAAAAGCTCTTAATGATATGATAGAAGCTTTGGGAGATATGGGCGTTACAGTTCACTATTGTATAGAACTTCCCGGTATTTCAGGAAGTACAGAGGTGGGAACCTTTGGAACCTATTCAGTTGTATCATATATGAACGGAACAGGACGCTACAGAGCCCTTATTTTAAAGAGAGCCATGGACATTCTTGGTGCTCTTGTGGGACTTGCGATTACTGCTGTAGTCACTCCTTTTGTTGCTCTGGCAATTAAGCTTGATTCTCCGGGCCCGGTATTCTTTTCACAGGTCAGGATCGGCAGAAACGGAAGACGCTTTAGAATCTATAAATTCAGAAGTATGCGTACTGATGCTGAGAAGATCAAGGAAGAGCTTCAGGATCAGAATGAGATGAGTGGTCTTATGTTCAAGATGAAGGATGATCCCAGAGTTACCAAGGTTGGCTCTTTTATCAGAAAGACCAGTATCGACGAGCTTCCTCAGTTCTGGAATATTCTTAAGGGTGACATGAGCCTTGTTGGAACAAGACCGCCCACTGAGAAGGAATTTGAGGAATATAATCAGTATTATCGCAGAAGAATCAGTATGACGCCAGGACTTACCGGTATGTGGCAGGTCAGCGGAAGAAGCGATATCGATGATTTTGATGATGTTGTTAAGCTTGACCTTCAGTATATTGATAACTGGTCCCTTGCGCTTGATATAAGAATTCTTATTAAGACCGTGGGAGTAGTATTGTTCGGAAGAGGCGCAGAATAATCTTTTACCGGGAGGAAATATAATATATATGGCAAAAGAGCTCATAAGTGTCATTGTGCCTGTGTATGGAGCAGAGGCTTATCTTAATAAGTGCGTAAATAGTATTATCAACCAGACTTACGAGAATCTGGAGATAATACTTGTTGACGATGGCTCCAAGGACAGGAGCGGCGCTATGTGCGATGAATTTGCAGCCCGCGATGACAGAATAAGAGTTATACATAAAGAAAACGGCGGCCTCATGAGCGCTTGGATGGCAGGAGTAGAGATATCTACCGGAGCATATCTGTGTTTTGTAGATAGCGATGACTGGATAGAAAACGAGATGATTTCTGACATGGCATCGTATATCCGTGGTAAGGGAGAGATTATCTGCAGCAACTGCCTTTTTGAGCATGACAACGGCAAGCTTGATCCTATTTATCATGGAGCAGCTCCGGGTGAATACACAGGAGAAACCCTGGACAAAGAGATAAAAAAAAGAATCCTTGGCAATGAGAACAGGATCATCACAATGTCCAGATGTATGAAGCTCACCAGCAGAGAGCTCATTACTGATAATATGGTGTACTGCGATAAGAGAGTCAGGATGGGGGAGGATATGAATATCATGCTTCCTGCAATTCTCGATGCAACTCGTATCTATGTTATGAAGGATGCCTGCTACTATCATTATTACTACAATGATGAGTCCATGGCCCATGGGTATGATGCAGGGCTGAATGATAATATTGAATATCTTATGGATGCAGTCAGAAAAGTCTTTGCTGATAAATACGATGGTCCTGATGCAGAAGAGCTTATTGAAAAAGAAAATCTTTTTCTTTTCATGTTCCAGATAAAGAATGAATTAAAGAACAGTGCTCCTGACACTACGGGAAGAATCCTTAAGCTGCTTTCCGATTACAATATCAAGGCACGGGTTATGAAAACACCTCTTGTTGTAAAAAACAAGGTTAATCATTTATTATATTTATTAATGAGACATCCGGGAAGGTTTATGGCCTTTGTCGTTGAGACCGGATTCAGATTTAGATAATGTTTTTGGGGGGAGCAGGTAAATGGCAGCAAATTCAGAAATGAAAAAGAAAGAAAAGATGGGTGTATCTGCCGGTCTTTTTAATGCTGCTACAATACTTTGCTTTATCTCTATTCTTATATATGAATTTCTCACTCCGATGATGATGGATGATATGGGATATTTATCTGAGGTAAAAAAGGCAGGTTCATTTTTTGATCTTTTTGCTCAGGAGAAGGCCCAGTATCTTCGCTGGACCGGACGTTCCGTGGCCCATCTTATGGCCCGCATCATCATGTATATCGATTATCATTTTCTGTCAGGAAACAGGATCTTTTTCAATATTCTTGCAGCCTGCGCTTTTACAGTGCTGACTCGTCTTATCTACAGTAATATTCGCAGAAAAACTAAATATGATGTTTTGGGCTATGTGCTTATAGTTTTGCTCCTTTGGATTTTTGGAATATCCTTTGCTCAGACCATTCTTTGGGAGACCGGAGCCTGCAACTATCTTTTGACCACCACAATAATTCTGGGCTTTATGACCTGTTTTAGAAAAAATGTTGAAAAGCTTTTGGAAGGCGGAGCTGATGATAAGGCTTATCTTAAGGCTGCTGGACTTTTCGTATTCGGAATCATTGCGGGATGGTGCAATGAGAACACCAGCGGTGGATGTCTTTTGTTCATATTGTTCTTTACATACCTGTATTACAAAAAGGAGAAAAAAGTAAAGATATGGATGATCTTTGCCATACTTGGAAATATAGCAGGTTTGGCAATGATGGTTCTTGCTCCCGGTAATGCGCTTAGAGCTGCATACAGAGAGGAACTTCATAGCGGTATTTTGGGCATGGCTGCAAGATTTTTAAATATCACCCTTGTTGTAAGGGATGAGATGTTTGTTCTTCTGGCGGTGCTGATAGTTCTGATTGTATTTTTGAGGGTATACGGGAAAAGCTTTGAGCAGATATATGATGTGCTCTTATTTGCAGCTCTTTCTCTTATCACCACCTATAGCCTTGTGTTGACTGTTACTCCGCAGAGCAGAGCGCTTTTTGGTGCGGGTATTTTCCTCATAATCGCTGTAGTGCAGGCCTTTAATTATACCTATGACGGTCCTGACTGGACAGAGGTTATACGTAGGTCCGTTATTTATATTGCCTGCCTTTACATGTTTTTTACTTATCTTTCAAGCGGCGCAAGTCTTGCCAGGATATACAGAGAAGAGCAGGAAAGATATGCATATCTTGAGGAATATGCCAAGACCGGGGAAAAGGATGTGGTTGTGCCTAAGCTTAGACCACAGTTTGAGACCAAATACTCATCTGCCTATGACTGCGATATTACCGAGGACTGGCAGTACTGGGTAAATGTTATGATGGCAGAGTATTATGGCTTTAATACACTTGTTGGAGTGGACAGAGATGAATGGACAGAGTATTGAGATAAGTATAATAATACCCGTCTATCAGGCTATTGAATCCCTGGAGAAGTGTGTATCTTCTGTCAGGGAAGCGCTGTCATACTGGGAAGAAGTAAATAATTTGCATGGAGTTTCTCAGATTATCCTGGTGGATGATGGATCATCAGATGGAAGCTCTGATTTATGTGACAGGCTAAGTGGCGAGACTTTGATTGTAGTTCATACGAAGAATTTTGGCGTATCCCACGCAAGGAATGTGGGAATGAAACGCGCAGAGGGCAGATATATTTCCTTTGTGGATTCAGATGATACGGTTCAGAAGGAGTATATTCAAAAGCTCTTTGAAACAGCGAAGTCTTCAAATGCACCGATAGCAGACATGATGGAGGGCAACTTTGAAAGTGCCCTCAGCGGTTATGATTACATCGAAAAAGCAATTCTCTACAGAGATACTCACGTATGGGGAAAGCTTTTTCTTGCAGAGGCGGTAAAAACAGCCGGTGTTAAATTCAAAGAGGGTCTCACAATAGGAGAAGATATGCTCTTTCTTACAGAGCTGGCATTAAAAACAGGTGATGCGACTATAGCAGCATTTGTAACACCTGTTTTGTATGACTATCTTGATAACGATCAGGGAGCCATGAAAAAGAGCTTTAAGGAGAGCTATTTAGATCAGCTGACCTGTTGGAGAGAAGCCGAAAAGCTCCTTAAAGGAAGCGGTCACAAATTCAGCACAGTCGCCTATGACAGACTCTCCGAGATTCAGATGATGTCAGCAATGCTCGTTGCAGGTAAAATCGCCTGCATGGATGATGCATCAAAAGAAAGCGCTGACAGGGATCTGATAAATATGGCGCTAATATCCTGCAGAGAGATGATTGACAGTGCAGAGCATATTGGAAAGGGCTTTAGCAGATTGTCAGCAGGCTATAAGCTGAAGGTTTTACTGTTTAAGATAAGTAAGAAGGCTTATCTTGGATTCTATGGAAAGTGGAAAAGTTAACGAATGGGAAACACAGATAAGAAACAATTGCTATTTTATATGCACGCAGGTAGCGGCAATCATGGATGCGAGGCCATAGCTGTCAGCACTCTTAAGCTGATGGAGGGCAATGCAGCTCTGAATAATTATGATACACCTGTTATAGCATCTAATGATATCACCCAGGATGATATGTATGGACTTGGCAACCTGGCTACCACAAATAAGTGCAAGCTTGTAGAGGACAGACATATAGACAGGGATTTCATTGCCCATGTGCTTTACTATGGCTATAGAAAAATAACAGGCGACGCTGAATCCTTTTACAGATACAGATATAAGAATGTACTTAAAACTTATAATTATAAAAAGGGAGACGTGGCAGTTTCAATAGGCGGTGATAACTATTGTTATCCTGATCTCATCAAAGATCTGGTGTTATCTCATAATGTTTTTCGCGGACTTGGAATGAAGACTGTGCTTATGGGATGCTCTGTTGAGCCGGAGACTGTACCGGGACTTATATTGGACCTTAATGCCTACGATAAGATAATCGCAAGAGAGACCATCACCTACGAGGGACTCCTTAAGGGAGGTGTGGATAAGGATGCTCTTTTGCTGTGCCCTGATCCTGCCTTTGTTCTTGATCCTGTAAAGGTGAATCTGCCTCAGCTCTTTAACGAGAGGAAGGTTATCGGACTTAATGTAAGCCCTATGGCTGCAGGCAAGGAATCAAGCGCCGGCATAACCCTTGATAATTACAGGGAGCTGATAAGCTATATAATAAATAACACTGACTATGGCATTGCTCTCGTTCCCCATGTGGTATGGAGCAGCAATGATGACAGGGAACCTCTTACAAAGCTTTATAACGAATTTGCAGGAACAGATAAAAAAACACCTGTTGCAGACAGAATAACACTGATAGATGATATGTCTGCAGGAGAGCTTAAATATGTGATTGGCAAATGCGAAGCCTTCGTGGGAGCAAGAACCCATTCCACAATTGCGGCTTACTCACAGGCAGTTCCCACATTGGTTCTTGGGTATTCTGTCAAATCCAGAGGAATAGCAAGAGATCTTTTTGGAACAGAGGAAAACTATGTAATTCCTGTACAGTCTCTTGAGAAGAAGGATGACCTTTTAAATAAATTCCAGTGGATTATGGAAAATGGAAGCAGTATCAGAAAGACGCTGCAGGACAAGATGCCGGATATCAGGGAAAGAGCAAAAGGCAATGTAAGCTTTTTGGATGAGGTATAGGAATGCTGATTATAAATATCGCCGGCGGTCTTGGGAACCAGATGCAGCAGTATGCACTTTACAGAAAACTTCTAAAGGCCGGAGCGGATAATGATATAAGACTTGATGCATCCTGGTTTGAAGCGGATAGTCAGAAGGGAGTCCTGGCAAAGAGAGAATTAGAGCTCCGATATTTTGAGGGACTTCCCCTTCCTCTTTGTACAAAGGAGGAGAGAGCGGCTTTCCTTGACAGAAATGTTGTAATGAAGGTCGCATCAAAGCTTTTACCCGGGATGAATGTCAGATTCACAGAATCAAAGATGTATCACCCGGAAGTGTTTGAGCTTAAGAATAAGTATATAGAAGGTTATTTTGCCTGCCAGAAGTATTATGACGATATTATGGACGAGCTCCGAGAACTTTTTGTTTTTCCTGCAAATCCTGATGAGGAGCTTCATAAGCGTAATCTGGATTTAATGAAAGAGATGGAGCAAAGAGAGAGCGTAAGTGTTCATATCAGGCGAGGAGACTATTTAGACCCTGAGAATGCAGCTCTTTTTGGCGGTATATCAACAGATGAATACTATGAAAGCGCTATGAATTATTTCATGGAAAAGAATCCTGATACACATTTTTATATTTTTACAAATGATCCCGAATACGCAAGACAGAAATATGCTGCCAGGAACAGATATACCATTATTGATCACAATACAGGCAGGTATTCGCTTCTGGACATTCAGCTCATGAGTCATTGCAGGGGGAATATCTGCGCAAATTCTACTTTTTCATTTTGGGGAGCCAGATTAAACGGCAGAAAAGACAAGGAAATGATACGAACTTTTACCATGAGAAACAATCAGCCCTGCGACCCTGAACTTATGCATGACTACTGGAAGGGGTGGATTTTAATAGACAAGGATGGAAAAGTACGTTAAAATAATACGATTGTAGTGCAATTTACAATGGGTACTACTGGGAGAGAGTTTTTTATTCATGTCTGAGATAAAGATAGTTGTTGCGACTACAACTAAATATAGGATGCCTGAAGATCCGGTATATATGCCGCTTCAGGTGGGGGCTTCTTTGAGAAAGTCCGTAATATCCGAATATACTCAGGATAATACGGGAGATAATATATCTGTTAAGAATGCAAGATACTGTGAGCTTACTGGGCTTTACTGGGCTTGGAAGAATCTTGATGCGGATTATATCGGACTCGTTCATTACAGAAGATATTTTGCATCTCCTCAGGCCAGATCTGACTTGGATCCCTTCGATCAGATTGTGGGCGGAGAAGAGGTAAGACGCCTTATGCAGAAATACAGTGTAGTTGTCCCAAAGAAGAGGAAATACTACATAGAGTCCATAGAGTCTCACTATGCGCATACACACTACAAGGAACAGCTTGATGATACTTATGAGATCATCAAGGAGAAATATCCTGAATATGTGGAGTCCTACGATAGAGTAATGGGGCAGACTTCGGGTCACATGTTTAATATGCTGATCATGAGAAGAGATATTCTGGACAGATACTGTACCTGGCTTTATGACATACTGGGCGAACTGGAGAATAAGGCTTCAGTCCGAGACCTTGACTCATATCAGGGAAGATTTATCGGAAGAATCGGAGAGATAATCTTTAATGTATGGTTGGACTATGAAGTCAGGCACGGATTTATTCCTGAATCAGAAATAGCTGAACTTCCGTGTGTTCACATCGAGAAGGTTAACTGGTTCAAGAAAGGTGCTGCATTCCTGGCAGCTAAGCTTTTCCACAAAAAATATGATCATAGCTTTTGATTGAATATATTTAAGGAGAATTAAAATGCAGGGCATTATATTGGCAGCTGGTATGGGTAAGCGATTAAAATTCCTTACCAATGACAATACAAAATGTATGGTTAAGGTAAATGGAATTACCATGATCGAGCGATCCCTTAGGATTCTTGATAAAAAGAATTTATCCAGGATAGTTATCGTTGTTGGTTATAAAGGTAAGGAACTTATAGATTACATTAACACATTGGGGATTAATACTCCCATAGAGTTTATTGATAATCCTGTGTACAACAAAACAAATAATATTTATTCACTGGCTCTTGCAAAGGACTATCTGTGTTCTGAGGACACACTTTTGCTTGAGTCTGATCTTGTTTTTGAGGAAAGTGTAATAGATGCACTTTTGGATGATGACAGGCAGACACTTGCTTTGGTAGACAAGTTTGAAAGCTGGATGGACGGAACGTGCATGGAGCTTGATGACGAAGACTGTATTACCAACTTTATCCCGGGTAAATATCTTCGATTCTCGAAAAAAGACAATTACTATAAGACAGTAAATATTTACAAGTTCAGTGCATCTTTTTCAAAGAATACATATGTACCATTCCTCACGGCATATGAGAAGGCTATGGGAGAGAATGAATACTATGAATCTGTTATTAAACTGATATCACTGCTTGAGACAAGAGAGATAAGAGCAAAAAGACTTGAAGGCCAGGTTTGGTATGAGATAGATAATATTCAGGATCTTGATATCGCCGAATCTCTTTTTGCTTCATCGGAAGAGGATCATTTTGATAAGATTGCTTCCAGATATGGTGGGTATTGGAGATATCCTAAAATGATCGATTTTTGCTATTTGGTAAATCCCTATTACCCTCCTGTTAAGATGATAGATGAAATGAAGTCCAATTTCACAGAGCTTCTTACGCAGTATCCTTCAGGAATGGCAGTAAATTCTTTAGCAGCTGCAAGCTCATTTGGAATCAGACAGAATCACATAGTTGTTGGGAATGGTGCAGCAGAGCTGATCAAGAGTCTTATGGAAAAGCTTTTGTCAGATACAGATAAGATAGGCTGTGTATACCCGACATTTGAAGAATATCCAAACAGATACGACAGAGATCGGATATTGAGTTACGTTCCACAAACTGAGGACTACCATTATACTGAGGATGATCTGATAGAATTCTATTCAGACAAGGAAATAAATGCGCTTGTACTGATCAACCCGGATAATCCCAGCGGAAATTATATAAGCAGAGATGGAGTTCTCAAACTTATTGAGTGGGCAAAGAACAAAGGAATCGTATTAATAATAGATGAGAGTTTTGTTGATTTTGCTGATCTGAGCGGAGAGGAGACTGTGACAGATCTCACTATTTTAAAAGAAGATATTCTTGCACTTTACAACAGACTTTATATAGTAAAGAGTATTTCAAAATGCTATGGAGTTCCCGGAGCAAGATTGGGAATCATGGCAAGTTCAGATGAGGATACAATCTGTTTTGTTAAGAAGGATGTTGCCATTTGGAATATTAATTCCTTTGGTGAGTTTTTCATGCAGATAAAGGAGAAGTATGACAAGGATTACTTCAAATCTCTTGAAAAGGTGAGAAACAGCAGAAAGAATCTCATGAATGCTCTGTCTGAAATAAAATATATTACACCGTTTTCATCCCAGGCTAATTATATTTTATGCAGAATAGAGGGTGGAAAGAGTTCAAGAGAGATTGCCATGAAACTTCTTGAAAACAATTTATTTATTAAAGATATCACTCCAAAGATAAACGATGGTAAACAGTACGTAAGAATTGCCGTAAGGAATGAGGAGGATAACGGAAAGCTAATAGACTTACTTAAGAGTTTTGAATAAGGAAGTAAGAAATGAGAATGATGTGTTATATAGATCCTGGTACTGGTAGCATTCTTTTTGCGGTGCTTATCGGTATTCTTGGAGCTATAAGATATGTGATCAGAATAGGAATCGTAAAGCTGAAATTTATGCTGGGCGGTGGAAGGGTAACTGACAAGAACACGGAAGAAATTCCATTTGTCATCTATTCTGATAATAAAAGATATTGGAATGTTTTTGAGCCCATATGCAGAGAGCTGGACAAAAGGGGAATGAAGGTTGTTTATATGACTCAGTCGCCTGATGACCCGGCTCTTACTAATCCCTACGAAAATATTAAAGGGGAGTTTATTGGCGAGAACAATAAGGCATTTGTTCGTCTCAATTTCTTAGAGGCGACAATGGTTTTATCTTCCACGCCGGGACTGGATGTTTATCAGTGGAAGAAATCCAAAGGCGTAAAATGTTACGTTCATATTTTGCATGCTGCAGGTGAGGTGGTGCTGTACAGAATGTTCGGCATCGATTATTATGATGCGCTTCTTTTGTCCGGCGATTATCAGGTTGATGAGGTAAGACAGCTTGAAAAAATGCGTAATCTTCCGGAGAAGGAATGCTGTGTTGTAGGTCTGCCTTATATGGATGAAATGGTTAAGAAACTGAAAGACAGCGGACCGGCAGAGCCTCATGAGAGGACAGTTTTGTTAGCACCGTCCTGGGGCCCCAGCGCAATTTTTTCAAAGTTTGGCGGCGATATTATAGGCAAACTATTGGATACAGGATATCACGTTATTGTACGTCCTCATCCACAGTCATTTGCGTCAGAGACAGAAATGATCGACAAAATAATGAAGATGTATCCGGAATCTGATCAGCTTGAGTGGAACAGGGATGTTGACAATTTTGAGGTATTAAAGCGTTCAGATATTCTTATTTCGGATTTTTCAGGTGTTACATTTGATTTTGCCCTTGTTTATGATAAGCCCATAATCTATGCAGATACTGAATTTGACACTGCACCTTATGATGCATGGTGGCTTAAAAAAGAAGTATGGACTCTTACAGCGCTTCCCAGAATTGGCATGAAGCTTACTGCTGATAAGATGGATTCTCTTAAGGAAATGATTGATACATGTATAGAGGATCCAAAGTATGAGGAAGGTCGCAGGCAGGTGAGATCCGAGACATGGTGCCACTACGAAGAGGGTACCAAGCGAACAGTTGACTGGCTTATGGCAAAATATGATCAGCTTGCAAAGGAAAGTGAACAGGTAGTAAATAAATGAGTGTTTCAGAAATAATATATTCACTACTCATTAGTCCCTTAAGGATTTTTTTTGAGATAGTTTTTATAACAGCTAATAAGATTGTCGTAAATCCGGGATTATCCATAATTGCGTTGAGTCTTGCCATTAATTTTCTGGTTCTTCCGCTTTATAAGAGAGCCGATGCTGTCCAGGAGGAAGAGCGCGATACAGAGGACAGACTTCACGATGGAATAGCTCATATAAAGAAAACATTCAAAGGCGATGAGCGTGTAATGATGCTTCAGACATATTACAGACAAAACGATTATCGTCCTACGGATGTATTTAAGGGTTCGATTTCGCTTTTCTTGGAAATCCCTTTTTTTATTGCTGCATATCAGTTTTTGTCTCATCTTTGGATACTACAGGGTGTGTCTTTTGGTGTAATAGGCGATCTCGGTAAGCCGGATGGCCTTTTAAGCATCTTTGGACTGAATGTCAATCTTCTTCCGATAATAATGACAGGAATCAATCTGATTTCCTGCGCGATCTTTACGAAAGGCTATCCGTTAAAGACCAAAGTTCAGTTATACAGCATGGCAATCTTTTTCCTGATCTTTTTGTATGATTCACCGGCGGGGCTTGTCTTTTATTGGACTTTGAACAATTTGTTCTCTCTCATAAAGACCATATTTTATAAACTGAAGAATCCCAAGAAGGTTCTTTCTATATTGTTTGCGATAATAGGAACTGTGATTATAATTTACGGAATAGGTTTCTACTTCGACAGTAACTGGCATCACAGAGCATTTGTAGAATTAATTGGTTTAGCATGTTTTTGCCCTTTTTTATTATATGTATTTAAGCGAAAAGTGAATTCTGAGGTTGCTATAAAAATTCGTGGAACAGCTAATCCCAAACTGTTTTGGGCTGGAGCGGTTTATTTAGTTATGCTTATTGGTGTTGTTATTCCGGTTTCTGTAGTGCATGCTTCACCCCAGGAACTTGTGGATATTAATTATTTTGTTCATCCGCTTTGGTATATTTGCAGTACTTTTTCTGTGGCTATTGGTACATTTGTAATATGGATGGGAGTTTTCTACTGGCTTGCAGGGAAAACTTATAGACCCATATTTGACAAGCTTATGGTTGTCTTAAGTGTAGTAGCGACATTAGATTTCATGTTCTATGGCAGAAATCTTGGAACTTTGTCATCAGAGCTTGAATTTGAAGAGGGGCTTGAGTTTTCAAAGTTTGAAAAGATTTCCAGTCTCCTTGTGATTGTACTGGTTACTGTGTTAGTGATCTTTGTGGTAAAAAAATTCCAAAAGGTATGCCTGTCAGTACTTTCAGTAGCAATAATGGCACTTGCAGTTATGGCTGTAATTAATATGTCATCAATCCATATGTCTGTTGCTGAACTTGATGATGAAGTAAAGCATGCGGCGGAGGATACGCCGGAGTTTAATTTATGTAAAAGCGGTAAGAACGTAATAGTGTTCATGCTTGATCGTGGAATGAATTCGTATTTTCCGTATATTCTCAAGGAAAAGCCTGAGCTCAGGGAGATTTTCTCGGGATTTACGTATTATCCCAATACCATTTCCTTTGGCCCAAGTACCAATTTTGGTACTCCTGCGCTTTTTGGAGGTTATGAATATACCCCTGCTGAACTTAACAAGAGAGATACAGAGCTTCTGGGGGATAAGCATAATGAGGCACTTAAGGTTATGCCGGTGCTGTTTGACGAAAATGGCTACGATGTTACGGTGATAGATCCGCCATATGCCGGATATTCCACTTATGCTGATCTTTCAATATATGATGATTATCCGAACATAAAAGCATATCATGCCAAGGGTAAGTTTATGCAGACGGAAATAAAAGAAGGCATTGTTGATCGAAGAAAGTCGGATTTTTTCTGCTATAGTCTGATGAAATCCATGCCCGTGATAGTTCAGCCTTCTCTTTATAACAGTTCTAACTATAATAGATATGATGATCCCTCAATCCCCGGCAAACAGAGTGTGGAAGGTCTCTCTGTGTCGAAGGGTATTAGTACAGAGTTCCTTGAAAGTTATACTGTACTGCAAAATCTCAGTAATATCACACATATTACAGAGGAGGGCGATACATTCATGATGATTGATAATGAGACGCCCCATCGTCCTCATATGCTAGGAGAGCCTGATTATTCAGTAGAGGCACTTGTGGATAATACAGAGTATGATGCTGAAAACACAGACAGATTTACTGTAGGCGGGCAATCTATTTTGATGGATACCGGCAGAAGAATGGCTCATTATCATGTGAATATGGCATCCATTCTTGAGATAGCTGAATGGATTAAATACTTAAAAGAAAATGGAGTATATGATAATACAAGAATTATCATAACCTCTGATCATGGACGTTCACTTCATCAGTTGGATAATCTGATATTGGATGATGAAGGTAAAATGTTAATGGACGCTCAGTTCTATTACCCGCTTTTGCTTTCAAAAGATTTTGACGCTGATGGTGAAATAAAGACGAATGAAGAGTTTATGACAAACGCTGATACGCCCGTTCTTGCTGTCGATGGAATAATTGATGAGCCAACAAATCCGTTTACGGGAAAGACTATCAATGATGACGAGAAATATGCCCATGATCAGTATATAATTGCCTCTAAGAAGCATAATATTCACGAAAACAACGGTACTCAGTTTATTCCATCCATGTGGCTATCGGTACATGATGATATGCGAAAAAAGGAGAACTGGAGTATAGTCCAGAAAAAGGCTGTACTTCCCTATTGATATGGCTGATAAAAGTAATGGTGTAAAAATAGGTGCTGAAGATAAAAGGCATTTTTTTAAGGTCGGTTTCAGAGGTGCTCCTGGTACATTTGAACTGAGCGATGAGCATCTTAAAAAACTTCAGAGTACTCTGCTTGAAATGCTTAAGGATTTTATAGAAGTCTTTGATGGCGAGGAAATCTTTTACACACTGAGTGGAGGAAGTGTTCTTGGTGCAATCAGGCATCAGGGGTTTATTCCCTGGGATGATGACATAGACATAAATATGCCAAGGAAGGACTTTGAGCACTTAAAAACGGTGTTTGATAAAAGACTAGGTGATAAATATGTACTCTGCAGCCCTGAATCCGGCAGGGGCTATGGCATGTCACATGTGCAGATAAAGAAAAAGGGCACCGTATACAAAGCTTTTAATGAGCTTACAATGGAAGATACCGGGATATTCATAGATATTTTTGTTCTTGAGAATACTTATGATAATATAGTTAAAAGAAATATCCATGGTATAATATGTCTTTTCTGGGGATATCTTCTTACCTGCAGAAAGACAGCAAGAGATTGGAAAGAGTTGTTACCGTTTCTTGTAAATAATGAAGAACTGAAAAAAGCTTATCTTAAAAAGAAGAGAATCGGGTCTTTGTTTAATTGGAGAAGTCTGGACAAAATGGCTAAGGATACGATTTTCTGGTATTCTTTGTGCCGAAAGGGCAATACGGAACATGTTTGTATTCCCAGTGGAAGGAAGCATTTCTTTGGAGAAATGTACAGACGGGAGGATATGTGCGAATCCCGTGAAGCCGTTTTTGAAGGTATGAAGGTAAGAATTCCCAAGGGAACAGAGACCTATATGGAGATTCTCTACGGCAGTGATTACATGAAGATTCCGCCGGTAGAGAACAGAGAGATACATTCAGCAGTTGAACTTAGTTTTGGTGAATAATTTTTTTATTGAAAGTGAGGAAGTATGGCAAACATAGCAATTATTATCGCAGGCGGATCAGGACATCGTATGCAGCAGGACATTCCCAAGCAGTTTATCAATGTATATGATAAACCGGTGCTGATCTATACATTAGAGGGCTTTCAGAAGCATCCCCAGATAGATGAGATTGAGCTTGTGTGCATAGATGGATGGCAGGATATGGTTTGGGCTTATGCCAAGCAGTTCAATATAACCAAGCTTAAGTGGATCGTTCCCGGCGGTAACAGCGGTCAGGAGTCCATCAGAAACGGTGTCTTCAACTTAGAAGGTAAGGTTAAAGACGACGATACTATCATCATTCACGACGGAATCAGACCTCTTGTAGATGAGATGGTTCTTTCAGACGTTATTGTAGTATGCCAGAAGTATGGCAATGCTGTAACATCCCTTCCTTACAACGAGCAGATTTTTGTGGTAAACGAGGAAGATGAAAGTACTACCAAGAAATTCATTCCCAGAGAGACTCTCAGACGAGTATCTACTCCTCAGGCTTACAAATTCGGCAAGCTTGACTGGGCTTACCACGAAGCCTTCGAGAAGGAGATAGGAATAAAGGGAAGTGCTTATACCAATACTATGATGGTTGAGCTTGGAGAGACTCTGCACTTTGCAGCGGGCTCAGATAAAAACATCAAGCTTACAACCAAGGATGACCTTGAGATGTTCAAGGCATACCTTAAGTCAGATAAGGACAACTGGCTTAAATAATCTGATACTACACACGGAGACGGATTACTATGAAACTTAGTGAAAATGCAAAATATTTAGAGGATGTGGCTTATGTCGCAGGACTTGATATCCCCTGGGAAAAGCTGAACGGAAAAACTGTGGTTTTATCCGGGGCAACAGGTCTTATAGGAAGCTTCCTGATAGATGTTTTGTTGCAGCGAAATGAGAAAAATGGCGCAGGCATTAAGATTGTTGCACTTGGCAGAAGCAAGGAGAGAATCTATAGCAGATTTGGCTTTTCAACCGACAATGAGTTTTTTATGGCCATAACTCAGGATGTAAATGATGATATCAATACTGAGCTAAAGGAAATCAAAGCGGATTATGTGCTTCATCTTGCAAGTAACACTCATCCTCTTCAGTATTCTACAGACCCTATAGGAACTGTTATCACGAATATCATCGGTCTTAAAAATATGCTTGATTATGCTGCAGACTCTAAGGCTGCACGTTTTGTATTTGCTTCATCCGTAGAAGTGTATGGCGAAAACCGCGGCGATACAGAATACTTTGCAGAGGATTACCTTGGATATATTGACTGTAATACCCTTCGCGCAGGATATCCCGAGAGTAAGCGTGCAGGAGAGGCTCTCTGCCAGGCATATATGAAGCAAAGAGAGCTGGATGTGGTTATCCCCAGGTTATCAAGAACCTACGGACCGTCAATGCTTAAGAGCGATACCAAGGCTATTTCACAGTTCATCAAAAAAGGTGTAGAGGGCGAAGATATTATCCTTAAATCTGAGGGCACACAGCTTTATTCCTACAGCTATGTGGCTGATGCGGTAAGTGGTCTTCTGTACTGTCTGTTCCTTGGAAAGAGCGGAGAAGCATACAATATCGCTGACCCTGATTCAGATATAACACTTCGTGATATGGCAAAGCTCATCGCGGAATACACAGGAAAAGAAGTGGTATTTGAGATTCCGGATGCCACAGAGGCAGCAGGCTATTCAAAGGCAACAAAGGCTATCCTTGATTCTACGAAACTAAAGGGACTTGGCTGGAGCGCTGCTTATGATATGAAAAAGGGACTTATCAGAACAATAGATGTTTTGAGGGAAATATAAAAAGCGAAGATGTTGAGGTAGAAGAGAACTAAAGATATGTTAAAGAAATGGATTCATAGAGCAAAAAAATATGAATTTCTTTTTTCAGAACTTGTAAAAAGAGATTTCAAGCAAAAATACAAGCGTACATCATTGGGTATGCTTTGGAGTATTCTTTCACCGCTTATGACATTGCTGGTAATGAAAATCGTATTTACGGAGTTTTTTGGAAGGGATACACCGCATTACACCACATATCTTTTTAGTGGTAACCTGGTAATGGCGTTCTATAAGGAAGCTACTAAAAATGGTATGAACTCCCTTGTCAGTAACAGGAAAATAATAGATAAGATAAACATTCCCAAGTATTTGTTTTTGTTATCAAAGAACGTATCTGCGTTAGTAAACTTTTTAATTACGCTGGTAGTTTATTTTTTGTTCTGTGCTTTCGATGGAATTGCATTTGGACCGAGGATGCTGATGCTCCTGTATCCTATAATTACATTGACGATAATGAACATTGGCATAGGAATGATACTGTCTGCACTGTTTGTCTTTTTCCAGGACATGAGGTATCTGTATGACGTATTTTTGACACTTCTTACATATCTCTCAGCTATATTCTACAGAGTAGACAGATTCAGTGAATCTATACAGAGCTTGTTTTTATTGAATCCGGTATATGCGAATATTAAGTATTTCAGAACTGTTGTAATAGATGGTATTATTCCATCACCCGCTTATCATCTGCTTCTTTTATTTTATGCATTCTTCTTTTTAATACTGGGAGGGATGATCTATAAGAAATACAACAGAGAGTTCATTTATTATTTATAAGCATGCATTGAAAAGAGGTTTTAATGAGTAAATCAGCTATAGAATGTAATGATGTGAGCATTCGCTATAAAACTGGAAATATAAAATCAGCCGGGCTCAAGGATTTCGTAATAAAGAGAATGACAGGCAAAATAAAGGTTAAGGAATTCTGGGCTGATAAACATATAACATTTTCTCTCGAAAAGGGTGATATGCTTGGAATTGTCGGTACAAACGGAGCAGGAAAAAGTACCTTGCTAAAGGCTGTTACAGGTATTCTTGCACCGGCAAGCGGAACAGTGAAGACAAGAGGGAACATTGCAGCTCTTTTGGAACTATCAAGCGGTTTTGACATGGATCTGACTGTCCGCGAAAATGCGTACCTCAGAGGAGCTATGCTTGGTTATACCCGTGAGTTTATGGATCAGAAGTATGATGAAATAATTGAGTTCGCAGAGCTTGAAAAATTCCAGGATTATACATTCAATCAACTTTCAAGTGGAATGAAGAGCAGATTGGCATTTTCTATTGCCTGCTTAATCAATCCTGAGATAATCATTTTGGATGAGGTACTTAGCGTAGGTGATGGTGCATTTCGCAAAAAGAGTGCCGAAAAAATGAAGGAAATACTAAATGGTGGTATTACAGGAATATTGGTTTCCCACTCAATTTCACAGGTAAGGGATCTCTGCAATAAAATCCTTTGGATTGATCATGGAAATCAGATAATATTCAGCGATGACGCGGAATATGTTTGTAATGCATACGAAGAGTTTCTTGCAACCAAGAAGCTTCCTCACAATGAAGAAGAGATAAAAGCTCTTGCGGATGCTTTTGAGGTAAGACATGCAAAGTCCATGCGTGAAGAGACCAAGAAGGAAACAGAGAGAATTCTGAAGATCCTACAGGAAGGTGAGACTGAGCCTGCTGTTGAAGCTGCCCTGGCAGTTCTTAGGCAGAACAGACCGGAAGCACTTAAAGCTGCATACAGGAAGATGATATAAAGGGAGGATCAGATGGCGGTGGATTCTTCTAATCCAGGCAGGCAACTTACTCTGCAGGAGATAAAAGATACTGAGCTTAATATACTGCTGGAATTTAATAAAATATGCGATGAGAATGGCTTCACATTTTATCTGTGTGGCGGTTCTCTTTTGGGCGCAGTAAGACATAAGGGCTTTATTCCTTGGGATGATGATATAGATATATGTATGCCAAGACCCGAATATGACAGGCTGGCAGCACTTGTAAGGGAACAGAAGCTTAATAAGCCGGATTGGCTTGAAATTGTATGTTATGAAAACGGGACATCAAGGTTTCCATTCATCAAGATTCTTGATAAGAGAACCATAGTCAGAAATGAATTTTTCAAGGATAGTGATTATGACAATGTATGGGTGGATCTTCTTCCTGTTGACGGACTACCGGATGATGACGAAGAAGTCCGGGTGCTTTATCAGAAAATGTTCAGATACCGCAAACTTGTACAGATGAAATATATAAGGCCTTTCAAGGCAAAAAGTTTAGCCAAGATGATCACAAAGCCTTTACTGGCTATGTTTGCACAATTGATAAATACCGACAGATATAATAAAAAGCTTGTGGATGCGGCAAGGTACAATGGCTTTGATGCATCAAAGCGCGTGGGTATAGTCACTGAAGGGTTATATGGAGTAAGAGAAGCTATTCCGAGAGAAGCATATCTTAAATCTATAGATGTGGAATTTGAAGGTCATACTTTCAAAGCTACATCATATTGGGATGAGTATCTGCATAATCTGTTTGGGGAATACATGACGCTTCCGCCTGTTGAGAAGAGAAAAACCCATGAGATGAAAGCATACCGAATAGAATGATAATGAAACCCGTTCATTGTTAAGGGTGACACTGTTAGTTACGAAGGGATAATAAATGAGTTTTTTTGAAAATAAAAGGGTAAGTGGTAAAAATGTAATAAGGAGCAGCCTTCAGACCAATCATAGTATGGCTGGCGATGTTAAGAGATGGCTTACCAGGAAAATCATGTTTCCTGCAATATATCATTTTTATGCACTCAGACCCATTAAGCAGAATAAGGTTATTTTTCTTGAGATTAGATTTTCAGAACTGACAGACAGCTATGAGCAGATTTTCAATGAACTTGTAAAGAATTACAAAATGGATATTCATTGTCACTTTTTCCAGCTTGGAATAGTGACAAAGAGCATGGAGCTCAAGAAGCAGATAGATTTTGTTAAGGATGCAGCTACTGCCAAGTATCTTGTTTACAATGACAGTATCGATGTACAGGGATGCTTTAAGGTTAGAAAGGGCACAAAAGTACTTAATACGTGGCATGCTGCCGGTGCCTTTAAGAAGTTCGGATTGAGTACCATTAACAAAATATATGGAGGAACAGCAAAAGAAAGAACATCTTACAGATTACATCCTGATTATGACATGGTAACTGTAAGTAGTCCTGATGTAGCGTGGGCATATATTGAAGCCATGGGCATGGATAAGCATCCGGAGTGTGTTCAGCCTGTGGGAATCAGCAGAAGTGATGTTTTCTATCAAAAAGATTTCATTGATGCTGCATTTAACCATCTTTACGATGTTCTTCCTCAGGCAAAGGGCAAAAAGATAATTCTCTATGCACCTACATTCCGTGGTACACCAAGAAAAGCTATAACTCCTGATATGCTGCAGATAGGTGCATTTTACGAGCATTTCCATGAGGACTATATCCTTATTTTTAAGCATCACCCCATGGTGAGATTGAAGCCTACGATTCCTACGGATTACAGCAAATTTGCCGTGGACCTTACAGATTTGATGAGTATTTCAGAGCTGCTTTGCGTATCAGACATATGCATAACAGATTACTCATCTCTGATATTTGAATTCTCACTGTTTGAGAGACCAATGCTGTTCTTTGCATATGATCTTGCAAACTATTTTGACTGGAGAGGCTTTTACTATAATTTTGATGAGCTTACTCCCGGACCGGTATGTTACACCAATTCTGAGATGATCGATTACATTGAAAACATCGAGGAAAGGTTTGATAAAGAAAAGGTTCATGCTTTCAGAGAGCGTTTCATGAGTTCCTGTGACGGACATGTTACGGAGAGAATTATTAAAGAGTTTTTCGGTCCTGAAATGGAAGCCTTCAGACGAGATACACCTCTTGAAGGGGATTATCATACGCTGCCTGAGGTTAATGGTCTTCCAAGAGACAGAGACAAGCGCTTTGATAAAATGATGAAGGTCATGAAGATTGGCCAAAAAGCCTATGCAAAGGCTGCCAAGAAACCTGTGATTGAGAATAGAATTGCTCTTCTTGCTGCAGAGGGCGTAGATTGGGATGTATTTCTTGGTCTGGAAAAAGCCCTTAAGCAGTCAGGTAGAGAGTACGATATCATTCGGGATATTACTTTCAATGAAAAGAATACTCCCGGTTTTATGGAGAAGCTTGCAGGGGCATCTCTTGTCGTTTGTGCAGGTGAGCCCTATATCATGAGAATGATAAAGCTTAGAGCAGAAACTAAGCTTATGCAGATATGTCCTGAATTGTTGCCTATATATCCCAGATGGATAAACTCCAAAGAGGTGAGAAGTGGTTATAATGTCAGGGAATGTGAGAATTTCCCGATTAATTCAGCTTATGATGCTATCCTTGGTGGGGCAAAGCAGGATAATGAGTTATTTGGAAGAAACTATAAACTTACAGAAAATGGCAGTATCTATAACGTTGGTAATATTGTAACAGATCTGCTTTTTGATGATGAGTTTAAAGCCAATGCCAGAAAACGTCTTGATACGATCTGCCCTTATGCAACAGGGAAAAAGGTCATTTTGTTCTTATGCAAGGACAGAGACCCGCTTGCAGTATATCTGAGTAATGTAATGACACAGCTCCATGAAGAGTTTGCCAGAGACAGCGTATGCGTAGGATTTGCCTGTGATGGCCGTCCCGGAAGAAAAATGGAGATATCAGAGTATCTTGAAGGATTTGGATTTGATCCCAGATATGTGCTTGCCCAGAGAGTAGCGCAGCAGGATGCAGACGCCCTTGATTCTGATGAACTTCCTGATGAGGCAGCAGGTGCGAGAATGGATAAGATAAACTGGAAGAAGTTCCCGCCACTTACTGTAATGGAAGCTATTTCCTGTGCAGATGTAGTTGTGGGTGACTATACCAGTTATATGTTGGCTGCAGCTGTTTGCAAAAAGCCGCTGTTTTTGTGGGCACCTGACAGAGTGACCTATGGAAGAGAACAGGAGATGTACCTGGATTATGAGGAACTGCTTCCCGGAATATCCTGCAGTAATGGCCACGAACTTGTGAAAAAGATAAAAAATATCGATAATTACGATATGAGTATACTGGATAAATTCCGTGAAAGATTTTTCTCTGATTGCGACGGACATGCATCCGAAAGAACCGAGAAAATAGTGAAAGATATTATGAAAATAAGCTGATTGGGAGATTATAAATGAGTTTTGCAATGTTATTTTTAGCATTTGCAGTATTAGCCTGCATAGCAGTCTTTTATGCCAAGGTGCTGAATTATGATATTATGGAAGGCACTGTTATGTCTGTATTTACGATTATAACGGTGATGTTCTTTTCAGGATATCTTAAGAATTTTAATATTGGCATAATCATGCTTGCAGTATTAGCTGTTATAGGAATTATTGTGCTCATAACCCAAAGGGGCAAAGAAGACAGAAGCAGGAATGAGTTTATCACTCCTGCTTTTGTGGTAGTTATTGCTGTTTTATTATTGAATTCTATTCTATTTTTCCACGATTTCATTCAACATATCGATGAACTTCACCAATGGGCTATGATTGTGAAGTATATGCTTGGTAAAAATACTTTACCGGTTCCGGGTGATTTTATAGGCGATATTAGGCAGAAGTATGGCACATCTTTGTTTATTCTGTTTTTTGAAAAATTCACAGGATATAACGAGGCATTTATGTATGTGTCTGCATCTGTGCTGTATTGGATTGGTTTTATGCTGCCTTTTCATAATTGCAGATGGAAAGAGTGGAAAAAATGTTTCCTCTATGCTGCAGTTGTATATATGTCTCTCTATGCATTCTATTTTTATGGTGGAAAGAACCTTTATGTGGATTTGGCCACTGCAGGATGGGCAGCAGGGATTACTACCTGGTGGATATCAGGGCATAGCCTGAAGGATAAGAAAAAGCTTCCTGTTCTCATTGCAGGGCTTATTATGGTGTTCTTTTTCAAGTCATATATAGGAATACTTATGGACTTGCTTATCGTTATGTATGTGGCAGGTCATGAGATTACAGAAATGGTCCTGGGTGGAAAGCTAAGAGTAAGCAGAAAAATCGGCATTATTGCAGCTTTAGTGACTACAGCAGGGTGCCTTCTTGGATATACAGTAATTGTCAGCTTGGGACTTAAAAGATATGAAACCGCAATCGTGAAGCAGATTACCTATGCATTTATTGAATCCATTGTGGGCAAACCACTTTCCGTGAACCCTGCAATAAAATTCTATCTGATAACTATAGTTGTTATTTTGGTAATCTGTGCGGAAGTAAGGGCCTTTGTATATAAGAATGATAAAAACTCTGTTATAAAGAGCAAAGTACTGCTTTTTGGAGAGATTGGTTCACTGTTTATATACCTCACAGCTTTATTTATGGCATACCTTGTGGTCTTTTCTTACGAGGAAGCTGCTGCAATGGCGGCTGTAGGAAGATATTTTTCCATCATTGGCATATTTGTTGTGCTTATAGCCTGGAGCAGCCTGGTGTCAGATGAGACAGGAACTGAAATTAAAGAAACTATCCCGATTAGAGAGGGATATATGTTCTTTATGCTTTTGATTTTCTGCTTTGCCATAAATAACAAATATTTGTCCAATATGACAGCATTCGGGCTTGAGTACATAACCGGTTATGATGATATAGAAGAGGTACGTTCTCAGATTAAGGAAATTCAAAAAACAATCGGTGAGACCGATAGAGTTTATTTCCTGGATCAGGAAGGAGATTCTGAATATCCTTCTAACTTTGCCTTTTATACATTTGATAAAAACGTAAGTAATTACAATGCGGAGCCATGGAAGTTTACTGAAAAAGGCAGCATGATAAGACTGGCTTTGAATAAAGACCTTGGTGTTGACGCACTTCCGCAGCTGCTTTTGAATGGAAATTATTCATATCTGTGGGTTTATGATTCAGATGCATATCTTGATGATGCGCTGGCTGAGATGTTCGGCGGGGAGCAGATATACGGAGCAGCCTTGTATAAGGTTTCTTTTTCTGATGATGGTACTGCTTCATTGAAAATAGCCTGTGATTTTGATGATTAATAAGGAGCCTTTGTCCAGATTATGATTAAAGTTTCGGTAGTTGTTCCGGTTTATAATGCCAGGGAATTCCTGAATGAATGTCTTGACAGTATCTGTAGCCAGGATTTATCAGATATTGAAGTTATCGCTGTAGATGATGGTTCTACTGATGGTTCAGGTGATATCCTGGACGAGTATTCTGATAAATACGAGTTTTTCAGAGTGATTCATCAGGAAAATTCAGGGGTGTCTTTTGCCAGAAACAAGGCACTGGAGATATGCAGCGGAGAGTATGTCTTTTTTGCAGATGCGGATGATGTACTTGAAAAAGGAGCTTTACGCCTTCTTTATGACAGAGCAAAAGATAGGGAAGCTGACATAGTTATTGCAGGGTACAGCATATTCAATAATGAGATGAAAAGAGCTGCAACTCAGATTAACAGGTTATTGGAGATGGACAGCATAAGTCCCTATGATTCTGATATCCTAAAGAGTTTTGCTTTGTGGAACAAGCTCTTTTCTTTGGAACTGATCAGGAAAGAAAAAATCAGTTTTCCTGATCTTATTTATTCGGAAGATGCTGTTTTTGTAATGGAATGTGTTTATAAGTCCGGTAAAATCAGCGGTCTTAATGAACAGGTCTACAGATACCGAAGATTTGATCAGAGTGGTGATGATATTCCTGCTACAGGCGCACTTTCATCCAGAAAGATTAGAGATTTCATAGAGGCTCACAAAATAATCCTTAACCTTGCCGGCGACGTGATGACTGATTCCAATGCCAGATACTTCGATGAGTTTTATATTAAACTGGCAAAAACACTGATCAAGAAATTTCTGGCACACTATTTTGAAATAGATGATGACCTGAAAAAGATTATCATGACGGAGCTTGATGATTCATATAAGCATCTTACTGACTATGGTAAGTCACTCCTTACAGAAGCATACCCTCTATATTGCGAGGTGATGGATAAAGATATAAATGCACTGGAGGGATGCAGATTTGCTTCTGTCGTTATGTTTGCAGACAACAGTGTGCCTGAATATCTGAAGAAAAGTCTTGAGAGTATCAAAAATCAGAATATTCCCTTTTTTAACATTTTTCTTCCCATACAGGTCAAAGATCAGGCCAGTCAGATATTTTCGGATGATGGTCGCGTAATATATCTGGAGGCAGAGACAGAAGAGGAACTTTGGATTCAGGCAGTAAAGCGCATAAATACAGAATTTGTACTATTTGCGTCCCCTGCCATATATTATTCGAATCTCTTTTTTGATTTGTCAATAAAGTACATAAAGAAAACATGTCTGGATTTTGTTGGATATGCTTATCATAACAACGTTTATGGATTTGATATGGAAATACAGCCATCCAGGGAAGCTGTTCTTGCCTTTGAAGAAGGAGAGGATGGGGTTCGGTGGATGCAGCTTGAAAAGTATCCGTATAATAAGCTGTTCAGGCTTTCTTCTGTAAAAAAATGGCTGGATTTTTCAAAAGAAAACATTTCAGAAGCCCTTTACCTGGGACTAAAGAAAGGAGAGTTTTCCTTATATCACCAGGGACTCGTGTTCTATTTGAAAGCACCTGAAAACTTCTGGGATGATTATTTGAAAGATAGAAAAAGATTTGCAGTAGGCGTATCTTCATCAAACGAAGAATTAAGGAAGCTTCTCCATCGCGATGAGATAAAGACGGACCCTGTTAAGGTGGGCAGACAGATAATGCCTCTTAAGGAAAAGGGCGGCTTTGCCAAGCGGTCCAGAAAAGTATTGGATTATGCGGCAAAGCATGTTAAGAACAGAGTCTTGTTTTTCAGTATCAGGAAAGACGGAGAACTTGAAGGTAATGCCAAAGCGCTTTATCCGTATATAAAGGGGAGCAAGGTTATATGTGCCCATAGGTTGCCTCATTCAGCCTGGATGACTTTTTTGATGAAGTATTACACCGTCAGCAGTAAGGTAATCGTTACCGATGATTATGAGAAATATCTAAGGTATTACAAGCTAAGAGACGACCAGAGAGTTGTTCAGCTGTGGCATGCTTGCGGTGCCTTCAAGATGTTTGGGCAGTATGGAACAAATATATCCGCAAGAAGCGAGAGAACTACCCACATGCAGTACAATCTCGTGTCAGTAAGCGCGGATAATCTTAGGAGTATTTATGCGGATGCTTTTCAGATAGATGTAGAGCATGTTCAGCCACTTGGATGCCCAAGGACAGATACGTTTTTTGATGAAGAGTACAAAAATAATGTAAGAAATAAGATTTATAAAGAATATGGGGCTTTGCATGGAAAGGAAGTAATTCTGTATGCACCCACATTTCGCGATAGTGATGATGGAAGGGAATACTTCAGACCTCCGATAGATTTTGAGTCATTATCTGCTTCGCTCCCTGAGAATCAGGTATTAGTGATTTGTCCGCATCCCTTAATGACTAATGAAATTGTCCCTTGTAAGTGTAAAAACATTCTTGAGATCAGAGATATATCTACCAATGACATGATGTTAGTGGCTGATATCCTAATTACAGACTATTCGTCAGTGATATTTGAATTTTCGCTCACAGGGAAACCAATGGCTTTCTACTGCTATGATTTTGAGTCCTACAACAGGCAGTTTTATCTGGATTACAATAAGGATCTTCCGGGTAAGATTCTTAAGAATCAGCAGGAACTTGTGGAGTTTTTGAATTCTGATGACAGAAAAGTGACAGGACCTGAATACAAGAGGTTTACTGACAAATATATGTCTGCTTGCGATGGACACAGCTCGGAGAGAATTGCGCAGGTTATAAACGGATATATGGAGAAATAAGAGAATAAATGGGAAGAAGGATATTCTTTTTAAGCACAAGCAAAAATAAAGGGTCAGATGAACTAAGGCGTATAAGACATGCACTGTCAAATAAGGAAAACTGTGATCTGAGCGATATGTGCATAGAGCCCCGAAGAAAAGGCGCGAACGAGAAAAAGGGTATTAAGGAACAGGTTATTTCGAGAGCACAGGGTAAAGATACGGTTATTTGCGATGATTTTTCATTATCAGGAAAAAATGCAGATTTTTCTGCCATACCTGAAAGAATCTGTTTGCTTTCTCCCGGCGAGTACTGGGCAAGAGAACTGGATGATGCCATGAAAACCGGCAAGAATCTGAAAAAAATGTTTGATGCCTATAACAAAATAATATGTACATTTCCATTATTTGAAAGATACCTAAGTGACCTTACGGGGATATCCGACGATGAGAGGATTGTGAGATGCCTGCCATCCGGAATAGATAATGCGTCCCGGGATGAAGCTGTAAATCAGGTCCGTATGGAGAATAAAATACCTGGAGATGCTAATATCTGTTATGTTTCACTTGGGGATCAGGACGAGATTCCGGATGAGGGAAAAATAGTTAATGAAATTTTAACTCTTATGAAGCTAATTCAGGGACAGACAAGTGGTAAAATAGTATACATATTCCGTAGCTCAAGACTATCTGAGCTCATAATGAGAGAATGCAGTAATGACTTTGATGTAAGGGTTGAATACCCCGGTACTGATACAATGCATCTGTCATACGCATCCTGTGCACTTATCACAGACGATCTTTATCTGATCCATCTTTTTAAAATTGGAAATAAACGAGTGGAACTGATAGAAGGTACCGAAAGTGGAAAGACTGCAAAAGAAGTTCTGAGTAAAGCCCATGAGCTTCAGCTGGATGAGAGGTGGAGCTACGACAGTAACAAATATAATTCTGCGGAGAAAGTAATCGTTGATATTCTGGATATAAGATAAGGATGCAAACCGAAAGGTTAAGTTATATGTTTTTCTGAAAGGGGGAAAAATGAAACGTATCGTAGCACTTATTTTAACAGGATTACTAGTAATCTCGCCCTGTGATGGAGTATGTTCCATTCAGGCAAAAGCGACGGATTCGTATGGACAGGATCTCGATGATGAGAATCGTGATACTGACATTGTGACAGAGAATCCGCAGGCAGAAACCATGCAGACATCCGGAGAAGAAGGAGCACCGGAGAGCGAAGATGAAGCAGCTGGTGATGCCAATGATACCGGTAGCAGTGATGAAGCTGCTGACACCGGTGATGAGCAGGAATCGCAGGGACAGGATGAAAGTGCTTCAGATTCTTCAAGTGAGAATGAAAGCGCTTCAGATTCTGCAGGTCAGGAAGAAGACGGGGAAGAACCGGCGCCAAGCAGTGAAGAGCCTGCTACCGGCGAAGAAACACCAGAAACGGATACAGAAGATAATACCGCTGCTGAATCTGATGTGAATCAGGATGAAACCAGCGAGGATGCCCAGGCTTCTGATAACGCAGAGGAACAGCCTAATGCAGAAGAAACGGAAAAGAATACAGAAGAAACCGCTGATGAAGAGCCTGCTGAACTTCAGTCAGATGCCTTTGATTATTCAACAGAAATAGACGGATTCACAATAAATATATCAGCTGATGAAAATGTGTTACCAAACGGCACTACCGTCAGTGTTAAATCTGTTGAGAAGGTTAATAACAAGGATATAGATAAGATTCTTGAGAAAATAATTGATGGCTCCGTACTTGGCAGCGCTTCTTTCGATATTACCTTTAAGGATGCAGACGGAAAGGAAGTACAGCCTGTAGAAGGATCCAGTGTTAATCTGCACTTCGAAATAAGCAGAGAAATGGAGACTCTTTACGAGTATTCAGTGGATCCTCAGATAAAGGTTATGCATATCGATGACGAAGCTAAGGCTGATGAACTGGAGAGTGAAACAAATGTTGTTTCAGAAGGTGAAATCATACAGGCAATGTCTGATGAAGACCTTGAAGAATTAAGGGAAGATGCTCAAGAAGTTGCAGATGCGGCAAATGAAGACATAGAGTATGAAAATGCTGATGACGCAAATGCAGATGAAGATATTGAAGAAGTAGAAGAAATTGAAGAAACAGATGAAGAGTCTTCAGGTGAAGAAATTCCTGTTTCAGAAGATAGCCTTGCAGACATAAATGCTGATTATCAGGAAGAAACTCCCGAGCCTGTTGAGGATAACACAGGGTACGAATACAAAGAACCGGATGAACTTGAGGTTGAAGTTAAGGCGGATTCTTTCTCGGTTTATTCCGTAGTGCTTGCAAATGGTTATGATCCATCTGCCTTTTTAAATGCCAGTACGCATACATACACCTTCAGCTCTGGGGACCTTAACGAAGGTAATTTCCAGGGAATGGTTCAGGCAGCTCTTGACCAGTCAAGAAATGATATTAATAATACATATACCATTATTCTTCCTGCAGGAAGTTATCCGGTAAAAGTAAATTCGTTGTATATTTCTTCAAATACAATTATCGATATGACAGCAGGCACTACTATTTACGGCGCTGATGGTTATCTTAATCTTCTGTCCGGTGATTGGCGTGTCGAGACTGGGCTTGCATCTCTTGGTTCTTTAGCAGGATTTGATGCTTATAAGAATATTACGATTAAGGGTGGCACATGGGATGGCTGCGGAAGAAACAAATCGGGAAGCGGAACATGTATGATTCGATTTGCGCATGTAGATGGCCTGACCTTTGATGGTGTTACCTTCAAGGATGCATACGATAGTCACCATGTTGAGGTTGCAGCAACAAGAAATTTCCTTGTTAAGGACTGTACATTCAGGGACTATACTGATAAAGGAAGCTCATTGGAAGCAATTCAGCTGGATGTTTCACACAGTGCAGAAAATTTTATTTGGAAAAACGGAGTTTATGATGATCTTGCCTGTGAAAATGTTGAAATAACAGGATGTACATTCGAAAATCTTATAAGAGGTTTGGGAAGCCATCATTCCGTAGTTGGAAATTATTATTCTAACGTGAACATTCACGATAATACCTTTACAAACATTAAAGGAACAGCGATCGTAGCCAGAAATTTCAAGGATAGCCAGATTCAGAACAATACTTTGGTAAATGTAGGTACAGGTATTGATTTCAGGCAGACAGAAGGCTCGTTGTATCTGAAAAATGGCTCAAGCAGCGTCAGCAAAGGCGCATTGGAATATTCATGTAACTGCGTGATAAGCGGAAATGATATAGGCCTTGTAGAAACAAATAGTGATATCAAGACCGGCATCCGTTATGGTGGATTTGAAGTTAAGAAGGGTACTAATAATCTTCCTAAAGGTGAAATTAACATAGGTGGTTTCACAATTACTTCAAACAATATACATGGTACCATGGAGCGTGGTATTTCTGCGATGTATTGCTCTAGTGCCACAGTAAGTGATAATACTATCGAGGGAATGAAAGGCTCTAACTGCGTTGGCTTGTATCTGGGAACAGTATCAGGTCAGGTAATTACCGGCAATACAATTAAGGGTCGTGATACAGGTAATATTTTATCTGTTACAGATTCATGCTCTATTGATGAGATAAGCGGCAATACGCTAATCGGTGGCGTTGTCGGCTTGTTTGTAAAAAAGAACAGCACAGTAAAACTGATAGCTGATAACTGCATTTATGGTGCCAGAAAGATGGCAGTTCAGGTTCAGACAAAATGTACTGTTAAAAAGACATCTAATAATCTGTGCGCTTCAGTTAATTCCAAGTTTAAAGGTAAGAGAAGCGTTTACATTGATAAGACCAGTAAGGCTGCTTTTTATTCAGATGGTAAAATAACTCTCGGTAAGGGAGAGAAGTTTGAACCCTATCTGCTTACAAGTGAAAAAGGAAAGGTAAGTGTTAAGAGCAGTAAGAAGAAAATAGCTGCTGCTTCCAAGTCAGAGATTAAAGGTAAGAAAAAAGGTAACGCAGTTATTACTGCAACTCAGAACAAGATGAAGGGATTGATGAGTGTAACTGTAGGTACTGCACCTAAATCAGTTTCTGTGCCGGAAGCAACCGTAAATCTGTCTGTGGGCGATGTTTATCTGTTACAACCTCAGGTAAATAGCGGGGCAGGCTGTGGAAGATATGGATTTAAGAGCAGCAAGAAGAATAGTGTATATGTAACCCCTCAGGGTGCTATTCTTGCAAAGAAAAAGGGCACTTCAACAATTACCATTACTACATATAACAAAAAGAAATGTAAGGTTAAGGTTGTAGTAAATTAAAAATCTAAAGTAGGAGATATAAACATGGTTATTTTGGAAGATATTACACAATGTTATGGCTGCGGAGCGTGCAAAAATGCATGCCCCGTTAATGCCATAGAGATGGAGCTGGATGATGAAGGATTTCTTATTCCAAAAATAAACGAAGATGTTTGTATCTCCTGTGGGAAATGCAAATCAGTGTGCATAGCAAATAAGGCTCCGGATCTGAGTAACGACCGGGAGCCTTATGCGCTTGCACTTACAGCGTCGCAGGATATTTTATATGAATGTTCGTCAGGCGGCGCATTTACTCTGCTAGCTGAGTATGTGCTCAGTGAGGGCGGAGTTGTTTATGGAGCTTCATTTACGGAGGATTTTTTTGTTGAACACATAAGGGTTGAGAACCTGCAAGAGCTTGATAAGCTGAAGAAATCCAAATATGCTCAGAGCAATCAGACGGATTGTTATAGCAAGGTCAAAGATGATCTGAAGCAGGGCAGAAAAGTGTTATACACAGGCTGCTCATGTCAGATAGCAGGATTATACAGCTATCTGGGGAATAAAGAAGATACTAATTTATTTACTATGGATTTGATCTGTCAGGGTGTTCCTTCTGCAGTGCAGTTAAGGGAGCATCTGGATCACGAGTATGGTCTTTCCAAAATAGATAAGGTTGAGATGAGACGCAGGAAAGGCTGGGGAACATGCATGAGTGTGTTCCTGAAAAATGGTATTGCATATAGGTTCGGTGGCAGAACGGATCTATTCCAACTAGTTTTTCATAATAAACTCAATATGAGAAAGAGCTGCTATGGATGTAAATTCGCACAGTTTCCGAGACAGGGTGATTTTACTGTGGGAGATTTCTGGAATCACAGGAAGGTTGCCAAAGACCTTGAGGAAAGATTCCATAAGAGAACATCAATTGTTTATGTAAATAACGCTCATGGCAAAGAGCTTTTTGATAAAGCATTCGATTCAAGGAAAGATAGTTTTTATATGGCAAAGCTTGAAGGAGCGCCGGAAACACTGAATAATAACGCAGGAAAACCTGCTCCTTCAGACATGGCCAGTCGAGAAGCATTTTACGATCTGTATAGAAAAAAAGGCTTTACCAAGGCCGGATATGAGGCAGTTTATCCAGCATTTGTTGACAGAGCCAAGGCTATATGTAAATATAGAACGTTGGTAATTGTCAGAACCTTTAAAGGCATATACAGAAAAATGAAAAAAGAGGACTCCATTTCATGAAGATTGGTATCATATCAATAAACATACATACTACAACGCTCAATTTTGGATGCATAATTCATAGCTTTGCTTTCCAACAGTTTCTTAAGAAAAATGGTTATGATTCTAAGGTTATTGAGTACAAACCCGGATATTACAAGGATTTTGATGTTAAGCATCCTCTGTTTTCTTATGTTGAAAACGAGAAGCCTGACAGGAATCAGCTCATAAAATGGCGTGATCTGTTTTACGAGAGAGAGATCAGATATGATAAATTCTTCGGATTTGTGAAGAATCATTATATTACTACTGACAAGTGTTATACTTCTGCGCTTCTTGATGAGGAGGATGCAGGTTTTGATTGCTATATCTGCGCCACAGATGTTATCTGGAAGGCAGTTCCCGGAGGTCCGGACAAGGGCTATCTTCTTGCCTGCGATTCGATGAAAGGTAAAAAGAAAATAGCATATGCTGCCAGCAAAGGAGCCAGAAAATATAATGAAGGTCAGGAAGAGCGCTTTATCAACGCGGCATGTGATTTTGATTATATTTTTGTAAGAGAGAATAGTCTTAAGGATTACATGAAGGAGACTCTTGATATTGACACTCCTAATGTGCTTGATCCTGTTTTCCTTATGGACAGGGAATTCTACAGAAGTGTAGAGATAGTACCTGAAGTTCATCCCGAAAAGTATGTCTTGGTTTACCTTGCCCAGACTATGGATGACGAATTTGTGCAGAAGGTAATAGAGTTTGCTGATGAGAACCAGCTCATGGTTATTGAATTGTCAGAAGAAGTCAGCCATAGAGCTTATCAGGCAAAGTATGGACATAAATTCCTATATGACATCGGCGTTGAGGAATGGCTCTGGTATATTGACCATGCTGAGTGGGTATTCACCAATTCATTCCATGGAACATGTTTTTCACTAATATTCCAAAAGCAGTTCTTCAATGGGGCACGAGGTGGTGACAAGATAGAACTTTTGCTGGAACAGTTTGGACTTGATGACAGATGGCTTGGTGACAAGAGTTTTGTTGGTGCACAGAATATGACTCCTATTAACTATGATGCGGTTAATGAGGTTATGGAAAAACGAATTGCTGAATCATCAAAGTGCATACTGGATGCACTTAAAGATGTTGAAAGCAGAGAGCACAGACCAATCATAGCTGATGCCCAGCCATATCTTGAGAAAAGCAAGCAGGCTTGGAAGAAGAAACAGGTTTCCTCTGCCTTTGAAACAGGTGCCAGGAAAATTTGGAAAAAGATTGAATCTCCCAAGCTTAAGAAGTGCCTTAAAAAGGTATTTCATGTTAAGTGATTATTGGGGATGTATCACAACTTACAGGATGGAGAATTTGTAGTCATGAATGCAGCAGACAAGAAAAAAAGAATTGCGCTTTATAGTTTTTTTTATACTGCCTTGTTTTGTGCATCCATGGCACTGGCATACTATACATTTTTTAAATACGATAAGACCTTTATTAAGGATGGCGATGCTACAGATCAGCATTTGAAGGCTCTTCTGTATTATGGCAGATGGCTCAGAACAGTGGCCCATAGTATTTTTGTGGAGCACAGGTTTGAAATACCTACCTATGACTTTGGAATAGGTTACGGTGGGGGTATTATTACCACTTTAAGCTATTACGTAATTGGAGATCCGATTACAATATTTGCCTGCCTGGTTCCGGATGCGATAATGGCTAAGTTTTACAGCTTTATCATTGTTGTGAGATTGTTTTGCGCAGGCGCAGCTTTTTCCTGGTATTGCTTCTACAGAAAAAAGGACGCAAGTCTTTTGTCAGTGGGTGTTGCATCCGTAATGTACGTTTTCTGTGCTTATGTGCTCCGATCTGCAACAAAGCATCCATATTTCATGGTGCCCATGATATGGCTGCCGCTTCTTCTTTTGGGAATAGATAAGATTATTAGGGAAAAGAAACATATTCTTTTCATAGTATCTGTTGCCGTTTCATGTCTTTCCAATTTTTATTTCTTTTACATGGAAGTCATATTTGTAGTTCTTTATGCACTTTTTCATGTTATCAAATCAAGTAAAAATAAGATATTTACTCTTGTTTTGATGCTAAGAGATGGGATTGTCGGGGTGGCTATAGCGGCTCCGATTCTTTTGCCTACCATCATTCAGATCCTGGGCGATACCAGATCATCAATGGAGTACAAGATCATCCCTGTATATGGTAAGGAATATTACAGATATCTTCCGGGTGGTGTTATTTCAAGCTATTTTAAAGGGTATTGGACTATTCCCGGAACAACATTTTTAGCGGGTTCCTGTATATTGCTTGCTTTGTTGTTCCTGAAAAAATACACATCAAATAAGGTTGCAATATTTCTTTGCCTTCTGACATATTCTATTCCGGTTTGCGGTTATATATTGAATGGTATGTCTTATGTTAGTAACAGATGGAACTGGTTTTTTGTTTTCTGCATCTGCATTCTTGTTGTAGATTCCTGGGAGGACCTTGTAACGCCATCTTTGGGTCTTATATGGAAGGAGTGGGTTCTTACAATTGTAATGACTGCCATTTTCTGGCGCTTGTATCGTTATAGTCCGGTCAGATTCAAAAGTGACATTATACTTGGTGTCAGCCTGATGCTGATACTGCTTTTGATAAGAACCATTGCAAGTGTAATATGCCTGAAATATCAAAAGGGGGCTGACGAAGCAGGTTATAAGAATAAGTGCAAAATGATCATTGGGATATCTGTTCTTCTATTAACCCTGTTCTCGCTAAAAATGCATGGTGTATATACTTTTGAGAAGGAGTATGACAACATCGCAGAGGCTTATGTTAATGAGGATGTAGATATAGTCTCAGAGCTGATCAATTCCCCTATAAAGCAGATTCGGGAGAATTATCAAAACGAACCTTCTTATAGAATTAGCGGTAGTTATGACGAAAATGCCACACTTTTCCATGGCCTTTCATCCACAAAATTTTATTTTAGCCTGTCAAATCCTTACATTTGTGAATTTATACAGTATGTTGGAAAAACTATTCCCAGTACATACCACTATTCTGGATTGGAAGGCAGGACATTTTTAAATTCACTTACGGGTATTAAATATCTCATTTCCAAATCGGACAGAGATGTTCCGTACGGATCGGTGCAACTGGATGAGAAGCTTTTTGAAAATCCAAATGCACTTCCCTTTATCTATGGATATGACAACGTATCCAGAAAAGCGGATGCTGATGAACATACTGTTTTAGAAAAACAGGAAATGATGATGCAGACAGCAATCGTAGATTCTGAGAGTAGTGATGCCGATGAGTTATTTACAATGCTTTCGGCCAAAGAGGTTGTATTTACCTCAGAAAATGTTGATTATGAAATAAGCACAGGTGACAATGTGACTTATGATGAGAACACAGGAGAGTTTGTGGTAACAGCTGATAACGCTGTTGCACATATTGCCTTTGAAGGAAAGAGTGGTTGTGAGACATATCTGTGTGCAGATGATGTGACCTATGCTCTTCCGGGAGATGATGATTCTCTTACATATTATCTGTCACGTTTAGAGTCCAAGAGAGCAGCTGTTCAAGTAAGGTCAATATCCGGTGGTGAAGTCTACACATCACGTAAAATGGATATATGTGATAAGACATTCAGATGGAGAAATGGAATAAAGGATTTTGTCGTTAATGCCGGATATTCTGAAACAGCTCTGGAAGGATTTGAACTAACATTTGTTAATGCCGGTACATACAGATTAGGGAATATAGCAATAAAGTGTCAGCCGGTGGATGCCATAACACAGTATGTCAGTGATAGAACAGAAGGTATTTCTGCACAAGTCAATTTCAATGATAATAATGAAGCATATGCTATAAGCCACATAGACGCTAATGTAAGCCTTGATAAGGATAAACTTCTTGTTATTAACATGCCTTATGAAGAAGCCTGGACAGCCTATATTGATGGTAAAAAAGCACCTATTTACAGAGTTAATACCATGTTTTCATCCGTATATATGGAAGCGGGAACACATACTCTGGAACTGAAATATCATACAAGAGGTTTTGGAATAGGCTGGTTTGTATCATTAGTATCCATCTGTGTGCTTGCTTTTCTGATAAAACGCGAAAAAAAGATGACATCCTGAGATATTTCAAGATGTCATCCTCAATCTAAACCGTGAACATAGAAGAGTTGTTATCTGCTGACCATATAGCTGTCAACCCATTTAATGACAGCCGTATCTACGACCTCATTACGATTCAGGTCATAAATAACTACATTAAGACCAACCCTGTTCAGGGAGTAATCAGTCCCGTTAAGACAGATACTGGTGCCGGATCCGATATCGTATCCGGTGCTTTTTATTGAATACTCTGTTCCATTGGACAGTGTTCCGGAATCTTCTGCATAATCTTCTGATTGCTGATTCTGCAGCTTGTCGGTAACTATTTTTCCATCATCTATGACAGCGACATATCCGCATCTAAGATTTTCTACATTAAGGTCTCCCTGTGAACCAAGTCCAAGAGTTTTCAAATCTTCAAAACTTCCGGCATGAGGGTACAGGGCACCAAAAGTATTTACAGCAAGTAAGATTGCAATATCATCACGTTTTCCTATATATGACAGGTATTCATTGACATCAGAGTATTGCAAAAATTCCAGAGACGTAATGCTCTCTGTGGTTCTCACCTTACCTCTTGATCCTGCAACATTAAGCTGAAGCTGTATCTGATCGTTCAAAGAGGCTGAATATTCAAACGTAGCAGACAGTGTCTTGTTTTCATCATTAAGACCGAGCACTGAAAAATCAAGTGTGCTTTGATCCTTGGGATCAAAATATTTAATAACGGACTTGTTGTCCTGCTCCCATTTCCTAATGCCTCTTACATTCGAAGCTTCCACAGTGATAAGGTTGTTAACAGCGTCGTAAGAAGTCATTTTCAGGTCCACATCAAGTGGATGATAATACGTACCATATGATGCATTGCTGATCATCCTGCTGCTTGTATTGTCATAGACAAGATAATTAAATCCCGGGGTGCGATTGGAGTAGTCTGTGTCTCCTATGATCAAATGGCTGGTATTTCCCGCGAATTTACCTCCGCTATTAACTTTATAGGTTGTTCCATCGGAAAAAGAACCTGTGTAGGTCAGGTAGTCGCGACTTAAATGCTCAGTTACAGATTCCTGATCAAGTATGCCATAATAGCTCTGCTTATTAAGATTCAAGAAGTCTGTTTCAAACCCCAGATCATTCATTGCTTTACCCATGGGAGCAGTGAAATTCAATGTGGCATCTTTCATGGCAGAAGTAAGAATTGTAATATCTCTGCCCTCGTCAAGATATTCCCTTAACTTTTTAAGATAGCTTATATAGTCTTCAGACAGGAGATATATGTCTGTGTCTGTTTCATAAACGTTGTATTTTTCTCCTGAAAGGCCGGTTACTTCAACTCTGATATGTCCATAATTTCCCGGAATGGATAAAGAATCAACCAAGGCTTCGTAGGTAGTAAAACCATCATATACCATAGGATAGACAGTTTCTTTTTCTGAACCGTCAGGTGTTATGCAAAGGTCTATCTTGTCAATTCCTTCGCCAATTTCCAGGATATCTCTTACTGTTATACTAAACTTCCCTTCATCTGACTTTTGAACATCTACGGTAGCATTATGCAGATATGTGTAATCTTTGTACTCAACCGTATCAGTGTCCATAAGCTTCGAGAGGAATTCTGAACGCTGCTTAAGGAATGAATTCAGGCTGGATTCACCGTATTTTTCCAACAGAGTTTCTTCTGATGAAAACAGATTTGTACCTAATCCCAGTCTGTTCCCTTCAATTGTTGCACCAATAGCAGCAATGGTTGTAGGGAAAGCATCAAATGTAGAGTATTCTCTGCGTTCGTTTTTCTCCGGTGTAGCAGCGGCATTTATGAATGTGGTGTAAACTTTTCTACTATAAGAGGAATCCACATTAGTGCAGTAATTCTGATCCATGGTGGGGTGATCACCACTTATAACGATAGTTGTGTTTTCATAGAAATCCTGCTGTTTAACCCAGTCGACAAATTCCGTGATCTGTTTGCTGGAGCACGCATATACGTTAGAATACTGCTCATCAAATTTGTTTTCGCAAAGATCACATACATAACCATCTTCAAAATGGGTATCAACAGTAAGAAGAGTAAGATTAAATGGTTCATCTTTCTTCGATAATTCAGTTAGTTCGTCTTTGGCAAAGCTAAACAGTTTTTTATCTTCAAAGCCCCAAAATACATAATAATCTTCAGGAATTATGCCATTATCCTGCATGTAATAATAATCTTTTATTTCGAAATTGCCATGATCCTTGAAAAACAGATCTCTTCCGCCGAAGATGGCAGGAGAACCGATCATATAGACCTGATTGTAACCATGATCGTCTAAAATATCACCAATAGTTATGAGTTCAGGTGCAAAGCTTTCCATGGTACTCATCTTGTTTTTACCAACATCTGTTTTAAGAGGCAGTCCTGACGATTCAGCAAAAATACCACCCATTGTCCATGTGGTTCCATAGAGTGATAAGCCGCCATTTAGTGTCTTGTCGGCACCGGAGAAATCCTCGTTTTCCTGAGCAAGAGCTGTGAGCTCGGGAATGACGTTTTCATCAAATGCACCGCCATTTTCTTTGTCTGCGAAGGTGGTCTCACCGGATTCCATATAAATATATATAAGGTTTCGCTTTTTCTCAGGAAAATCAATGTTTACACTTTGGGGATCAACGTAGTTATCCTCAATGAATGTGCCGGGAAACAGCTGGCCCTTGATGTAGGCGAAAAGATCAAGCTTGATAGCAGAGGAAGTAAAATAGAATAAAAACAAACCGATTCCGAAGACAGAAACAGCCCGCACAAGACTCTTTTTCCGGGTATCTTTTTTGAAAACTATAAATCTTAAGATGAAAACTATTGAAAATATGACAACAACAGGCACAACGTTGTTTACAATATACTGGGTTATCATCCCGTTTCCTGTACCCTGAATGGCGGACAGCTGAAACAGAACCTCCTCGAAGGTGAGATCGCTCCAGGTCACGAGCATCCAATGCATGCTAAATCCCATTAATGTAAGAAAAATAAGGCATATCCAGCCAAGACATTTAAAAATAACTGTAAGTTTCTGGTTTTTCAAGATGGTTATTCTCCTATATATGAAGCCTGTATTTTAGGCAGGTATAAGTTCTTTTCAACTAAAGAATCATAGCATAAAACATAAAAATTTTACATGATATTAAAAACTAAGATATAATATGGATTGGTGCATCTATAGATAAATAGTTTTTTAGGAGTGTATTAGTTATATGAAGAAAGTTACGAGTTTCATTATCGAGATGGCATTGATAGTATCGTTATTCGGACAGAATGTGTACGCAGTTGAAAATCCGGATACGACCACTATAGTTGGGGATGAAACGACTTCATCAACAGATGATACTGCAAGGGAAGGTGAAGAAACCGGCATAGGCGATGAAGATAATGGTACAGGCGATGAAGATAATGGTACAGGTGAAACGGATAATTCATCCGGTGAAACCGCTCAGGAATCAGAAAATATTTCTGATAATGAATCAGAGCAGACGGAAAACGACGAGAATAGTGCAAATAATAATGAAAGCAACAATGAAAGTAATGAGGGAGCTACAGACGATAGCACTAATGCAGACTCATCTGTTTCTGAAACAGGAGCTACAGAATCTGAAGATTCCGAAAAGCAGGCGGATGATCCTGCGGAGAATTCTGAAGAAAATGCAGAAGACGGTGAAACTGCCGCTGATGACACGGAGCAGCCGATTGTTTCGACGACTGATGAGCCTGTTGCAGAAGAAGGTTCTGAAGGCGACTCTGACCTGACAAGTGATGAATTCTATTATGAGACAGAATGCGAGGGATATGTTTTTAGTTTCTCTGCAGAAGAAAATATTTTGCCCAATGATGCATATGTATCTGTCGAAAGAAAAGAATGTTCACAGAAAACTTATAACAAGATAGAAAAGGGATTAGAAAAAGAAATCCTTTTAGCAAAATCTTTTGATATCTCTATTTATGATTCTGAAGGAAAGATATTTGAGCCTAAAAACGGTACTGTTCATATCAGTGTAGATTTCCCGAGGGAAGCCATGATAGAGCAGGATGGATTAAAAGGAACTACAGAGATAAAAATGATCCATATTCATGACGGTGATGTAGATGACATGGATACGGAGATTGAACGTAGTGATTCGGATGTTGAAAAGCCTGCCGGTATGGAGTATGAGGTTATAGTTCCGGAAGAGAATATTGATCCCAATACACGTGAGCTGAAACAGGGCATGGATTTTGCTCCCATGACTCTGAATGCGCCTATGGAGACAGAATTCTATCAGGACATTACTTTGGAGTTTGATACAGAGTCTTTTTCAGAGTTTGTGATTGTAAATGTACTTAATTACTCTTATCCTGCGGTTACTGCCGGAAATACTACCACTATAGATCTTTCCGGGCTTACGAATGAATTGGCTTCTGATTTCAGAAATGTTGTACAGGGAGCAGCGGATAAAGCCTGGGAAGTCACCCAAAATGATAAGTCAAAATATTTTAGGATAGTGATCCCGGCAGGAATATATACCAGAAAAGCCAAGGATGTCGCAATCGAGATTGGCAGCAATACTTCGGTTGAGATGAATGGTGTTACCATCATGAAAAAGGGTGGTAAAAATATTTTTACTACTAAGACCATAGACGATGGAAAAGGTGGCTATGGAGACTATCAGAATATCTCATTTACAGGGGGATGTTTCGATGGAGAAAAGTCAAATGCCGGTGGCAGTTTTATTCTTCTCTCACATCTGACAGGGCTTAGCATTAAAAACGTTACATTTCAAAAATCAGGCGCGGCACATATGTTGTCTCTGGCAGCATGTAAGGATGTCAAGGTAGAGGGATGTCTGTTTCAGGACGGAAAGCTGAATGGTAACGATGTGGAAGCTTTCCAGTTGGATGTAGCCAATAAGAATTCCTCTGAATATGCCCCGGATCCTGTATACGACGATTATGCATGTGAAAATGTTGAGGTCAGTGGATGTACTTTCCGAAATCTGTACAGAGGTTTTGGAAGTCATGGAGCAATTGCGGGCGAATTTTATTATAAAAATATCAATATCCATGATTGTTCGTTTGATAATATTTATAACACAGCAGTAATGTGTACCATGTGGAAGGATTCTTCGGTATCCAATAATACAATGAATAACGTAGGACGAGGTGTGGATACTACTATTTATTCGTTTTATACGGGATATCCTTCTAAAAAGAAAAATAGAAATGCCGATGCTCTTTCTTATTACTCTAACGTGAGCATCACCGGAAATACTATCAATATAGGTAATCGTGACAGAATCAGCAGCAGTATGACCGGTGTTTTACTTGGCGGTTACAGTAGCTGGGAATCAAGCAGTAACCACCCGACAGGCGTGTATTTGGGAAAAGGATATACAGTTTCCGGCAATATCATAAAGGGCTATGAAGATTGGGGATTTACTGAATCAGATTCTGTATATGCAGATATAACTACCGCATACAATGTTGAAAGTAATATATCCGGAAATGAATTAAAAAATGGTCAGTTTGGAGTGCTGGTGCAGGTTAGAAGCGGTGCTTCATATTTAGGCTCAAATACATTTCAGGGAGAAAAAGATGCCAGCATTGCCGTAAGAGATGACAGCTCGGTTTCCGATATGGCTTCCAATAAGCTGACAATGGATTGTCCCTTTGGTGTTTATGTGGATGATTCCTCAAGCTGCAACGGAACCTGTGAGATTGCAAAAGTAAAGCTTGGTGCAGGAGAAAAGGTAGCTTCAAGTCCAAGTTCTTTCTCACCCTTTACAAATGACCTGGTGGCCAAGGCAGAAGGTACTTATAAGAGCAGTAAGAAATCCATAGCCAAGGTTACAAAAGCAGGAAAAATAAAGGGAGTAAAAAAGGGTAAAGCTGTTATCACCGCGTCCTGGAGTAGAGGTGATGGTACCGTTAATGTCAGTCTGACTGCTGATGTAAAAAAAGCACCTACAAAAGTCACAATAAAGAAAACAAAGACCTTAAAAAAGGGAAAGAAATATCAATTAACTCCTAAGGTAAATAAAGGAGCGTGCTGCAATAAATATACATATAAGAGCAGCAACAAGAAGATTGCAAAGGTATCTTCTTCCGGAGTTGTCACTGCTAAAAAGAAGGGTACAGCGGTTATTACGGTTAAGGCATATAATGGAGTATCCACGGTCATAACTATAAAAGTAAAATAATTCATCACACGGAGTGTAAATGAACAAGCAAGCAAAAAAACTGAGTATTCCTGAAAAAATAATACTGTTTTTGATGTCGGCAATGACGGCAGTAATTATATGTGGTATTTTCTGGAATATGAGCAGTAACACAATAGCTGATAAGAAGTATAAGATCGTTGTGTTTGTTGCGGCTCTTTTCTTTACACTCTGTTTTTGTTTGCTTATCAGAAAATGGTTTTGTTTGGTGGAGACACTCCCTGAAAAATGGCAGAAAATTGTGTCTGTTGTTCTTTTTCTGATCCAGCTTTTAATTTCAGTCTGGCTTTTTGTAAGCATTGATTTTAGGCCCAATACAGATAGTCTTACGGATATAGATTTGGGGTGGTTTCTTAAGAATAATGTTATTGATGATAATAATTACCACATAAAGTGGATAAAGATGTATCCCAATAACTATTTTCTGATATTGCTCTTTAAGCAATTTGCGATCATGGCAGATCATTTGGGTATTACGGATATAATGTCATACCTGTGGGTGATAAATTACCTTCATATGTTTGCTGGTATGCTGCTTTCGTTTTTATGTGTGGTAGAAATTGCAGGTCACGCTATGGCGAATAAGGCCTTGTCACTTATGGTATTAAATCCGCTATATTACTATCTTTCTTTTTGGGTATACAGCTCATCCATAAGTGTGCCTCTGCTGATGGGAATATGTTATGTGCTGCTTAAGCTTTATCGCGAAGATGGATTATTAAAAAAAGGATTGTTATGTGTGATCCTTGCTGCGCTTTTGATATTGGGCTTCCATGTGCGGTTGACTGCTGTTTTTCCTGTTATTGCATATTTGGTGATAAGGATTTTTGACTTTTTTTCCATGGATAAATCTGAGAGAAGAGAACAAAAATATCTGATCAGAATGGCTTTTGCTTTGGGAGTTATGATAGTAGCTTTTGCAGGGATAAAGGCTATAAATATTAGAGTTGCGGATAATTTTGGACCTTATCAGGAATACAATCTTCCAACTGCCAGATGGCTTTATGTGGGTTCTAAGGGTGATGGAAGTATTAAGACTGAATACGAGGACAATGGATTCGACTATTCAAGGTTATATGGCAAAAGTAAGGAAGAAAAGTCCGGGATTTACATCGAAGGAATAATTTACAATTATAAAAAGCTTGGAATAAAAGGGCTTGCAAAACTGTGGGCCAATAAGCTTCGTATCACTTTTTCCGATGGGTTCCCTTCTGTAGTTTCAAGAACTTACAGCGGTGCTTATTCAGGCAGGATATTTGAGTTCTTAAGAGGGGATGGAGGAGAGTTTTTTGCCTACATTTACAGACTGATAACGGTCATTGGTATTCTTTTGTGTACCCTTTGTTGCAGCAGGATATGGAGCGGCTTCGACAGAAGGCTGAGTTTGTTTACCATAACATTGTTTGGCGAGATGCTGTTTTATCTGATATGGGAGGTTAAGGGTGATTACTCTGATTCTCTTTTGTTTTTAATGGTAATAATTGCCGCTGTGGGTATCAGCAATGCGCCGGATACTTTTGACAAAGTGGCTGAAAATCGCATTGTGCGTGTAGCTGCTGGCATTTTGGCGATTGTTATGTGTATTGCCTTTTTTGTAATTCTGACAACAGAAGTAAAGTATACGCATAACAGGATAAACGGTAATACGTATGATAGAAGTGATGATCATATTTCCATTGAGGTGGATAATAATGAGACACTAAGACAGACATTTGCATGTTCGGATACTTTTAACAAAATCACCATAAATGCAGATGCCGGGGAAGAGACTTATGATTATCTCATAAGCATGTACAATGAAGAAGGAGAATTGTTATACAGCAAAACCGTTAATGCCGGAGATATAAAGAAGGGAACTATACGTATTAACACAGACGATATTGTTCCCGGGAAAAAGAATTGCAAATATGTACTCGAGATAGTAAAGACCGGAGAAGAGAGCGGAAATTTAACCTTTTTTACAGGAGATAATTACTACATTGATTCCTACGCTGGTGAACTTACCAAGGGGGATATAGAATTTGTAGATGATCTTTCTATGAAAGTGGAGTATGCGGGCAGGGGCAGTTATGTGCCTTTTGCTATTGCTCTGGCTATTTGCTTTATACTGCTTTTTGCATGCTTTGCGGCATTTTCAATAGATCTGAAATTAATTTTCCAAAAAAGAAGAATAAAATGAAATAATATGCCATAATGGTTCTGTATTTCGTTTGCTATGGCGCATATCATATAGTCATAGAAACAAATAACAGATATCTTGGCAAAAGTCCAAGGAAAGGAAGGGTTGTATGACAACATCATTAACAATGGCAATTACGATTGCCGCAATCATCATCATTGCAATAATCATTATTGCAGCAGGATATGTGAAGGCTCCTCCGGACAGGGCTTTTATTATATCCGGTATCAGAAAGGTTCCTCGCATCTTGATCGGTCGCGCAGGTATCAAGGTTCCATTCTTTGAAAGAGTCGACAAACTCTATCTTGGTCAGATGACAGTCGATATCAAGACAGAGCAGTCAGTTCCTACCAACGATTTCATCAATGTAAACGTGGACGCAGTTGCAAAGGTAAGAATTGGCACAACACCTGATGCTATTCAGCTGGCTGCCAAGAACTTCCTGAACAAGAACCCCGAGCAGATAACGTTAGACCTGCAGGATTCATTACAGGGTAACATGCGTGAGATCATCGGTACTCTTGCACTTAAGGCTATCAACACAGACCGTGACAGCTTCTCAGATCAGGTTATGGAGAAGGCTTCTAAGGACATGAGTAAGCTCGGTATTGAGATCCTCTCATGTAACATCCAGAACGTAACTGATGAGAACGGCCTTATAAATGACCTTGGTATGGATAACACCTCCAAGATCAAGAAGGACGCAGCTGTAGCAAAGGCTCAGGCTGAGAAGGAAGTAGCTGTTGAGAAGGCAAAGGCTGACAAGGAAGCAAACGATGCGAGAATCGCAGCTGACCTTGAGATCGCTCAGAAGCAGCGCGACCTGGCTATGAAGCAGGCAGAACTTAAGCAGGAAACCGATGCTGCAAAGGCTAAAGCAGACGCAGCTTACGAGATTCAGAGACAGGAACAGGAAAAGGCCATCCAGACCAATACTGTTAACGCTATGATCGCTAAGGCAGAGCGTGAAGCTGAACTGAAGCAGAAGGAAGTTATCGTAAAGCAGCAGGAACTTGCAGCTGACATCGAGAAGAAAGCCGATGCTGAAAAGTATAAGGCTGAGAAGATCGCTGAAGCAGAGCTTGTTCAGAGACAGAGAAAGGCTGAGGCTGTTAAGTACGAGCAGGAGCAGGAGGCTGAGGCCAGAAAGGCTCAGGCTGAAGCTCAGAAGTATGCAGCAGAGCAGGAAGCAGCAGGTATCAAGGCTAAGTATGACGCTGAGGCAGCAGGTATTGAAGCTAAAGGTCGTGCGGAAGCTGAAGCTATCAAGGCTAAAGGTCTTGCAGAAGCTGAAGCAATGGAGAAGAAGGCAGAAGCCTACAAGCAGTACAATGGCGCAGCTATGGCTGAGATGATGATCAAGATCATGCCTCAGATGGCAGCTGAAATTGCTAAGCCTCTTTCACAGATCGACAAGATCAACATTTATGGAACAGGCGATGGCACAAATGGCACAAGCCAGATTTCAGGTAACCTTCCCATCGTTATGAAGCAGGTATTTGATACAATGTCAGAGGCTACAGGCGTAGACTTTACAGAGATCATGAGAGCCGGCACATATGATGCAAAGGTTAACAAGAACATCAATCTTTCAGGCAGCGGCGTGAACGTAAATGTAGACAACAAGGCTGACAGTGAAGAAAAGTAATTAAATTTATCTAAGGAAACGCTTTAATCGGCGCTCCACTAATATGTGGTGCCCCGGATAGGATATTTATTCTATCCGGGGTATTTTTTCTTTTTTAGTACTTGTCACTTTCTCATCGTGACAAAGTTTAATATGTATGAATTGAAAAATACATCCTGCCAAAATACAATTAGATTACAACAAATCGAATGCATTCGGATAATCACTCAGAATACCGGCAGACGTGCCGGAGCTTACCTGTATATCAGGTTGGGAAGGGGAAATCCAAATGAAAGAAAAGATTCAAAGTTTTGGCCGATTCCTCAGTGGAATGGTCATGCCGAATATCGGCGCATTTATAGCATGGGGACTTTTGACAGCACTTTTCATTGACACCGGCTGGCTTCCAAACGCACAGCTTAGTACAATAGTCGGTCCTATGCTTACATATCTGCTTCCAATCCTCATTGCTTACCAGGGCGGTAAGATGGTTGGCGGAAACCGCGGAGCAGTTATGGGTGCAATCATGACAATCGGTGTCATCTGCGGAACAGAGTACACAATGTTCATGGGCGCTATGATCGCAGGACCTCTTGCAGGACTTGTTATCAAGAAGTTTGACAAGGCAGTTGAGGGTAAGATCCCTACAGGATTTGAGATGCTGGTTAACAACTTCTCAGTTGGTATCCTTGGCCTGGGTCTTGCTATTCTCGGTTACTACGTAATCGGACCCTTCATGGGCGGCGTACTTGCAGTTCTTAACGCAGGTGTTGCAGTACTTGTTGAAAACAACATTCTGCCTCTTGTATCAGTATTTGTTGAGCCTGCTAAGGTTCTTTTCCTTAATAACGCTATCAACCATGGTATCTTTACTCCTCTTGGAGCAGAGCAGGTTGCTAACGCAGGAAAATCTATCTTCTACATGATAGAGACAAACCCCGGTGCAGGTACAGGCGTACTTCTCGCTTACTGGTTATTTGCTAAAGATAAGGTTACAAAGGATTCCGCACCCGGAGCACTTATCGTACACCTCCTTGGCGGTATCCACGAGATTTACTTCCCTTATGTACTTATGAACCCGCTTCTTTTACTTGCAACAATCGGCGGTTCAGTAGCAGCTATGATCTTCAACACAGCATTCAACCTTGGCCTTGCAGGACCTCCGTCACCCGGATCAATCATTGCATACCTTGGTATGGCTCCCAGAGGAACAACCTTCATGGTTCTTCTCTCAGTTGTAGTTGCTGCAGGCGTATCCTTCGCAATCGCTGCTCCTATCATCAGACTTTCAAACTCCAAGCAGAGTCTTGAGGATTCTACAGAGAAGATGAGAGAGATGAAGGCTCAGGCAAAGGGTGTTGCTGCAAGCACAGTTTCTACAGCAGCTGATGCACTTGTAAATGTAGCACCTTCAGACATCAAGCACATCGTATTTGCATGTGATGCCGGAATGGGTTCATCAGCAATGGGTGCAACAGTTTTAAGGAAAAAATTATCAGAGGTAGGAAGAACAGATATCGAAGTTAAGCATGCTTCTGTTTCTGAGATTCCTGAAGATGCTCAGATAGTTGTAACACATCAGGATCTTGCGGCAAGAGCTAAAAAGAGTGCTCCCGGCGTGAGAGTGATCACTATCAGCAATTTCATGTCAGCACCTGAGTATGATGCGCTGGCAAATGAGCTGAGAGCGTAAATAAGAAAAGAGATTTAAATGGAACTTACACCACGCATAAGACAGATTTTAATATATTTGCTTGGCGCAGAGCAGCCGGCCACTGATCAGGAGGTGGCTGATGCTCTGGGTGTGAGTAAGCGCACTATTTTAAGGGAAGCCGACTATATAGGAAGCATCTTAAAGGACCATGGTCTTACCCTGGTTCGAAAAAAGGGCGAAGGCAGCCAGATAGAGGGTGATCCCGAGGCTAAGCAGCAGCTCATGGGGATTCTCAAAGCTCGCAAGGAGCAGGTGGTTTCTGATAAAGAACAGAGACGAAAGCTCCTAAAGCTTGAGCTTTTGAGAAATAGGGAACCCCAGAAGCTCTTTTATTACAGCAATATGTTCGGTGTCAGTGAAGCGACCATAAGTACCGACTTAGAAGCTATAGATGAATGGGCAAGGGAATGTAAGCTTGAGATCATAAGAAAGCCCGGCTATGGCATAACGCTTTCCGGCAGTGAAAAAAGCTACCGCATGGCTATGCAGCGCTTTGTCACTGAGAATATGAAGACCAAGGAAATCACATCAGCAGGAGATAATATCTATCTTTTGATGAATGAAGAAATCCTCTCAGAGGTTGAATCAGTCCTTGAAAAAGTGGAGGAACCTTATCTTCATCTTCTTACAAATGATGCGTATATAGGACTTTTGGTACACCTGGCTGTGGCAGTTGAGAGAATCCTTCAGGGCGAGCTTGTTAGTGAAGACAGCTATGATGCAAGGTTTGATAAGGGTTACGACATAGCAAAGAACATTGCAACGGCGCTGGAGAAGGAATTTTCCATAGAAATACCGGAATCTGAGGTCAACAACATTTTGCTTCATATAAACGGAGCAAAGCTCAATTACACCAGTGATGTTATCGGCGAGAGCGGCATTAACACAGATGAACTCATGGTGATAATTGAAGGCATGATAGATGTCTTTGATCCGGGACTTGCCAGAGAGCTAAGGTATGATGACGACTTTATAAGAGGCCTGATGGTTCACTTAGAGCCTGCGCTTTACAGAATAAAAAATGAAATGACCATAAGTAATCCTCTGCTGTCTCAGATAAAACAGGAATATCCTGATATATATTCCAGATGTGAGAAAGCAGCAAGGGTTATTACACAGAAAACTTCTCTCGTGCCAAATGACGCCGAGATCGGATATCTTGCAATGCATTTTGGCGCAGCAAGAGAGAGGATAGATTCCAGAAGGCGTAAGAAGCGAACCGTTACCATAGGTGTTATTTGTGCCAGCGGTTTTGGTGTAGCGCAGCTTATGATGGCAAAGCTGAAAAGCCAGTTTTCCGACTGGGATATAGTACTTAAAGCATACGGGGTAGACGAGATTACCCAGCATACAGTTTCGAGAACTGATTTTTTCATATCAAGTATAAATGTGGACGAGCTGGGCGTAGATTATTGCCTTGTTAATCCACTGATTACTAACAGGGATGTACTTCAGATCAGTGTAAAGATCGATGAATATGCATCCATGCCTGCAAGGCAGGAAAACGATGATTTCACCAGGCAGCTAGATGAGATCAATAACATAATAACCAGAGTTAAAGGTGTTATTAGAAGGTATCATCATCTGACAGTTCAGACTGATATAAGTCTTGAGTCGATGATCAGACAGATCGCGGCGGATATTACGGATTCACCACGGGCTGCAGCAGTTTTGGCAGCTGATATCCTCGCAAGAGAACAGGTGATGAGTCAGCTTTTCCCTGAGATAGGAATTGCACTCTTCCACTGCAGATCAAAGGCTGTAAAGGATTGCCAGATAATAACGGTAGGACCTCAGAAAGAGGAACCTTTTGCGGATGAAAAGCTGCAGGGCATCAGGGCAGCACTTTGTATGACGATGCCACTTGATGACCACAGACAGCAGAATTCAGAAATGCTTGGAAGGGTTTCAAGCGCCATTATCGAAGACGAAGAATTTTTACGAATACTGCAAAAGGGCGACGAAGAAGGAATTAAGGAAAAACTGCAGGAAATACTAAGAAGCTATTTTAGTGAGCAGCTTGGTGATCTGTAGGTAAGGAGGAACACATGATACTGGAAACTAAAAATATCTTTATAAATCAAAAAGGCAGCAGCAAGGAAGATGTCATCAGAAGGATAGGCGAAATCTTTTCATCACAGGGATGCACGGACGAGAGTTATACTCAGGCCATGCTGGATAAAGAGAAGGTATTTAATACATATATAGGGAATGAAATAGCAATACCTCATGGAATTGAGGAAGCTAAGAAGTATATAAAGAAAACAGGTCTTGTACTCATGACTTTCCCCGAGGGACTGGACTGGGGTGCAAGCGAGAAGGTCAGAGTGGTTATAGGAATAGCCGCTGTTGGCGATGAGCATCTTGAGGTTTTACAGAAGATAGCCATGACTTTCTCAGATAAACAGGGACTTGAGGACCTGCTTAAACTTAATGAAGAAGAGATCAGCAGAATGTTTGAAGGATAATTCTGCATTTTCGGAGGTAATATAAATGAAAACAAAAGCAGTCAGAATGTACGGAGAAATGGATTTAAGACTCGATGAGTTCGAGCTTCCGCAGATAAAGGATGATGAGATTCTTGTTAAGGTAATAAGTGACAGTATCTGCATGTCCACCTATAAGCTTGCAAAGCAGGGCAAGAAGCACAAGAGAGCACCTCAGGATATCGATGTGAATCCTGTTATCACAGGACATGAGTGTTCAGGTGTCATCGTTGAAGTAGGTGAAAAGTGGAAGGATAAGTATAAGGTTGGCGATAAGTGGGCACTTCAGCCTGCTCTTAACTATCAGGGCAAGCTTGATTCTCCCGGATATTCCTACAGATTCTGCGGTGGAGATGCTACATACTGCATCATGCCTCACGAGGTTATGGAGCTGGATGCACTTCTTCCCTACGACGGAGAGAGCTTCTACCAGGCTTCTCTCGGTGAGCCTATGAGCTGCATTATCGGCGGATACCATGCTAACTATCATACAAATAAGCAGAACTATGATCATGCCATGGGCACAAAGGAAGGCGGCAACATCCTTATCATGGGCGGCTGCGGACCTATGGGTCTTGGAGCAGTAAGCTATGGCCTTAGATTTGAGAATAAGCCCAAGAGAATCGTAGTAACAGATCTTGATGATGCGAAACTGCAGAGAGCAGCAGAGGTTATCAGTCCTGAGTATGCAGCATCAAAGGGAATAGAGCTTATCTATTTCAACTCTTCGGGAGCTGATGCTGAACAGAAGCTTATGGATATCACTGAAGGTCACGGCTATGATGACGTATTCGTATATGTGCCTGTAAGAGCCGTTGCCGAGATGGGCGACAGACTTCTTGCTTTTGATGGTTGCATGAACTTCTTTGCGGGCCCTACAGATAATCAGTTTAAGGCAGAGATAAATCTTTACAACTCACACTACACAAGTACACATATTCTTGGTACTACAGGTGGTAATAATGACGATCTTCTTGAGGCTCTTCAGCTGGCAGCAAAGGGTGAGATCAATCCTTCTGTTATGGTTACACATATCGGAGGCCTTGATGCAGCAGCAGAGACAACCTGCAACCTGCCAAATATACCCGGCGGAAAGAAGCTTATCTACACACAGATCGAGATGCCTCTTACAGCTATAGATGACTTTGGAAAACTTGGCGAGAGCAATCCTCTTTTTGCTAAGCTTGATGAGTGCTGCAAGGCTCACAGCGGTCTCTGGAATCCTGAGGCTGAGAAGATCCTCTTTGAACACTACGGTGTAGAGATCTGATAATGATTTAAAACTGGGAGAATTCGGAAGAATTCTCCCGAATATTCGAAACTGCTTATGCAAAGCGGAGGATGTATGAGAGTAATCACACATACAGTTAAAGATCCTGAAGGTGTTCATGCACTCACCGCAGGAGGTCTTATAAAAATTGCCAATGAGTATTCCTGTACTGTAACAGCGCAGGGGCGCGGTGGCAGCGTAGATCTAAAGAATCCCTTTGCCGTTATGACCCTTGGAATAAAATGCGGCGAAGTCATCACGATTACCTGTGATGGCGATGATGAGGCCGAAGCAGAAGCAGCATTACAACGGTATATGCAGGTTAATCTGTGATACCTGTATATAATATATCTCCAAATTTTTCTCTTTTTTGAGAACGAAAGCACTGAATCCCCAAAACTACAGTGCTTTCTTTTTTTATTCAATAGGGTTTTCTGTGAAATAAAAAGGCACTCCGCTTTTAGCAATTGAGTTTATAACAGTGATATAGTATCATTCAAGAGAAATCAAAAATCTATTTAAGGATGACGAAAATGGCTAAGACTGTTAAGATGGCAGACATCGCAAAAGAAGTTGGAGTAAGTGTGGTTACAGTATCCAAGGCACTTACCGGTCAAAAGGGTGTCAGCGAAGCTATGCGCAGCAGGATTATAAAGCTTGCTGATGAGATGGGTTACGTTCAGCCTGCAGCAGCTTCTAAGAGCGAGGATAAAGGCCGCAATATTGGCATCATCATTCATGATAAGCATTTCACCAAATACAATTCCTTTTATATGCAAATGTATCAGCTCCTTTCTTCCGAGCTTGGAAGTCAGGGCGATTTCGCCATGCTTGAGATTATCACCCATGACATGGAAAAGGATCTGATCGCGCCGAAGGTTATTAAAGAAAACAAGGTTCAGGCGCTGATCCTTCAGGGCGAGTTTTCAAAGGAGTATTGTGATTTTATTAAGGAGATCATGGGGGATTTGCCTGTCCTTTATCTGGATTTTGCAGATGAATCCGGGCGGGATGTTTCTGTTATCTCAGACAGCTTCTATGGTTCATACTATATGACCAATTATCTGTTTGAGCATGGTCACAGGGACATAGCCTTCGTGGGTTCTCCGCTTATTACCACTTCAATAACGGACAGATATCTTGGATATGTTAAGTCCATGATGGAGCACGGAGTTCAGGTAAGACCTGACTGGCAGATAGAGGACAGAAATAAGACCACAGGAATTATTTTTGAACCGGATAAGCTGCCGCTTCCGCTTGAACTTCCTACAGCATTTGTTTGTAACTGTGACCTTACGGCAGGTGTCCTGATAAGAAGGCTTGAAAAAGAAGGATATAGCATTCCTGAAGATTTTTCGGTTGTGGGCTATGATAACTATATTTATCCCGGGGCCTGCGACGTGGAAATAACAACTTATGAAGTAGATATGCCTGTAATGGTGCAAAATGCAGTAGGATATTTGAATGCACTTCTAAAGGGTGAAAGCGTAAAAACCGGAATGCATATAGTTACCGGACATCTTGTAGAAAAAAGCAGTGTAAAAGCTCTTGGCTAAACAGCTAAGAGCTTTTACTTTTTCTGTACTGGGCAGGAGTCTTTGAGGTTTCTCTTTTGAACAGCTTTATGAAATGACTGGTATTTGATATGCCAACATCATAGCCAATGGAATGAATGCTGATATCTGTCTGCTCAAGAAGGGCTTTTGCTTTCTGAATCCGCAGGCTGTTCAGGTATTGGAGAGGAGATCTTCCATAATAGCTGCTAAACTCTCTGCAAAGCCTGTATTTGCTTACGAAGAGGCGCTTTTCCAAGCTGCCCAGAGTAATGGAACTGTTGTATTCACGGTCAAGAATATTTTTCATTTCCTGCACATGTCCGGGTATTCCGGAGGGCGCTGGCGGAGCAGAAGCTTTACTTCTTGCAAGATATGCATCTGTCAGAATGTCAGTAAGAAGCTTTGCTCTCATGAATTCAATATCAAGCCCCGGGCGTTGGAGCAGTCTTTGCAGATACGCCAGCTGAGATTCCACATATTTTTCTCCGAATTCTATTATTTCAAATTTTTTATTTATATATAATCCAAGACTGTTCCCTGATAGTAAAAACATGTGAAAGTAGCAGGGCGTGCTGCTGGTATCAAAGCGAAACTTTTCGTGGGGACTGATCAGAATCATATTCTTTTCTTTTAGCTTAAGGCTCTCTTTTGCCTTTATAAGCACATCTCCTCTCTCAATATAGAGCAATAAAAAATACGGATTATCGACACATTCAAATGTGGTGGGAATGCCATAAGTGATGGCGCCGCCAAATCTTGCGCTAATAAGAAGCGGGTCCGGTTTCTCAATAGGGCTTGCTACAAAGCGCTTGGTATCCAAAACATCCGAAAATTCTGTACCACTTCCGAAAAGTCTGTGAAAGCGGAATATTCTGTTTAGATCTTCTATTCTGTTATGTACTGCTTCTACCATAAAAACTCCTTTTGGTGAGATTATTTTAATTAAAAGAAAGGTTAAATTCAATCGGTTAATTAGCTAAATAATGCTAATTAAATTAGGTAAATAATTACAAAATGGCTTAAATGTGCCTAAATATCTCTTAAAATGTAGTTAAATTAATGCGATTTGATCATAAAAGCAAGAATGAGGTATAAAACGCAAGTTTAATGGATGATTAAATTTACCTAAAAATGTATTCTACATAAAGCAAATAAAACGAAGTTCCAAAAAGGAGGACAAAAATGAAATTGAGAAGAGTATTATCAGCCACACTTATGATGGCGCTGGCAACAGGAACAGTTGCCTGTGGGAATGGGGCTACAGCAGCTGTAGCAGATACTTCGGAAGAAGATACAGCAGTACAGGCAGAAGCTGTGACAGAAGAGACTGAAGAAGCAGAGGAAACTGTACAGGAGTCCCAGGAAGCTGAAACAGAGGATGCTGCCGCAACTGAGACAGATGGCATTAAGTCATACGCTGATCTTACCCTGGGAGAAGATTTCACTGACTTAACTGCAGAGATTTCTTTTTTCAGCAACAGAACAGACCTTGATTCTGAGGATTATGGCGGAACTAACTGGAGACAGTACATGGAAGCATTTAATGAGCTTTATCCGAATATCAAAGTCGACGTGATCACTGATACCAACTACGCTGAGGATGCAAAGACTCACCTTCAGTCAGGAGATTATGAGACAGTGCTTCTAATTCCTTCAATTGATAAGGCAGACCTTTCTTCTTATTTTGAGTCATACGGAAGTCTTGATGAGATGAGCACTCAGATTAACTACGCAGATCACTGGGAATATCAGGGAGAAGTATATGGTGTCCCTTCAACAGCTACAGCGCAGGGAATTGTTTACAACAAGAGAGTATTTGAGGAGGCAGGCGTTACAGAGCTTCCCAAGACCCCGGAGGAATTCATTGATGCTTTACAGAAGATCAAAGATTACAACAATGACATCATCCCTCTTTACACAAATTATGCAGCAGGCTGGACAATGGGAAGCTGGGATGACTACACAGGAATAAGTGCCACCGGTGATGCCGGATTTACAAACAGAACCCTGCTTCACGAGAAAGATCCCTTCAGAGATTATGGAGATCAGACTCATCCCTATGCAGTTTATAAGATTCTCTATGATGCAGTTGCAAAGGGACTTACAGAGGATGATTACTCAACAACAGACTGGGAAGGCTGCAAGGGAATGATCAACAGAGGTGAGATCGGATGCATGGTTCTTGGATCCTGGGCATATCCTCAGATGGAAGCCGCAGGTGAGAATGCAGAGGATATCGGATATATGCCTTTCCCTATAACTGTTGATGGCAAGCAGTATGCACTTGCAGGTCCTGATTACTGCTATGGAATAAATGTAAATGCATCGGATGATGAAAAGCAGGCTGCGCTTATCTTCGTTAAGTGGATGACAGAGCTCTCAGGCTTTGTTTACAACGAAGACGGTCTTCCGATCAAAGCAGGAAGCACAGAGACAAAGCTTTCTTTTGACAATGTTACTTTCCTTCAGGAAGCACCTGCTGCCACAGGCGAAGAGGATCTTTTAAACGAACTTAACGCTGAGTCTGAGCTCAATTACAGAGCAGGCGGCGACAGAAGAATCCAGCTCATCATTGAGCATGCATCAATGGGAGACATGGAATTTGATGACATCATGAACGAGTGGAATGAAAAGTGGACAGCTGCGCAGGAAGCATGCGGCGTAGCTGCGCAGTAATTTCGAACACTATGAACCAGGGAGGATGGGACAATGAAGTGGCTTAAAAGTAGAAAGGGACAACAGGCTGTCATTATTTTCAGCTTTGTCACTGTCCCATTACTTCTTCTTTTGATCTTTACCTATTTGCCATTTGCGCAGATGGTACAGTTCAGCTTTTACAAAATGAAATATCTTACACCGCCGGATAAAAGAGTGTTTGTGGGCCTCAAAAACTATATTGATGTGTTCACAAGAGATGATTGCTTTAAGGCCCTTAAGCTTAGTATTTATTACTGCATTGGCGCTCTTTTCCAGCTGGCTCTGGCACTGTTTCTGGCAACAATTCTGAGCTTTGGGGTAAAAGGAGGAAATATTCTGAAGGGAATGATGTTTTTTCCTTACCTCATAAGCGGAATTGCCATCGGATTTATCTTTAAATTCTTCTATACCAGAGGATTTGTCCTTGATTCAATACTTGGACTTTTTGGTGTGAGTCAGGAGGCTCTTCCCTACTGGCTAAAAGATCAGGCTGTAAACAACTGGTCCCTGGTTGCCACTTCTGTGTGGAGATATTTTGGTCAGAATATGGTTTTGTTTATCGGAGCGATTATGTCTGTTGACGCAGAGCTCTACGAGGCTGCGGCCCTGGACGGGGCAAACAGATTTCAGCAGTTTTTCCACATAATACTTCCAAGCATAAAAACTATAGTCACGCTGAATGTCATTTTATCAATCACAGGTTCATTAAGCGCCTTTGAGCCGCCCTATGTAATAACAAGCGGAGCAAACGGCACCGGAACCTATTTTGTAATCATGAATGAAATAGCTCATGTGACTCAGAAGGTGGGCCTTGCCAGCGCAATGGCAGTGGTTCTTTTGATAATCATATTCATCTGCACCATTTTGCAGAAGCTGTTCTTTAAATATGCTTTTCGAGAGGCGGATACATGAAAGTAAGTAAGATTTTTATAAATATCATTAAATACACCATATTGCTGTTTTTTGCACTTGCGGCGGTGGTCCCCGTGGTGTCATGCATTTTCACTGCGTTTAAGACAACGGAAGAGTACCAAACCACAAGCGTAATGACTCCGCCTACGGACTGGCTTAACTTTGAAAACTTCATAAAGGCTTTTCAGACTGCAAACATGGGAAGGGCCTTTTTGAATTCTCTTATCGTAATGGGCTTTGTTCTTGCGGTGTCGGTAATAGTGGGAACGCAGCTGGCATACATCCTGAACCGCTTTGATTTCTTTGGAAACAGACTGATTCGAAATATGTTTTTATTCGCATCACTTCTTCCGTCGATTGCAATGCAGGTTACGGTCTACAAGATCATGTCAGTGCTGGGACTGGTAAATCACCTCTACGGCTACATCATTATGATGTGCGGAACGGATGTTATCTCTATTTATATTTTTATTCAGTTTATGGAGAATATCTCGACTTCTGTGGATGAGTCGGCAATCATAGACGGGGCCTCATACTGGACTGTTTACTGGAAGATAATTCTTCCGCTTCTTAAACCGGCTATTGTAACTGCCTGCATTTTAAAAGGTGTTTCAGTCTACAACGAGTATTACTGTGCAAATCTGTACCTTATGGACAAAGAGATAAGAACCATGTCCACGTCCCTTTATACCTTTGTGGGACCTATGGGCAGTCAGTACAACCTGATTTGTGCGGGAGTTCTGATTTCGATACTGCCGGCATTTCTGGTTTTTATCTTTAGTCAGAAACAGATTTACAGCGGAATCACGCAGGGTGCGGTAAAAGGATGATATTGAGGGATATTTTGATGTTACAGGAAATAGAAAAAGAATTTAATGAGCACATAATTCCTTTCTGGAAAAGCCTTCGGGATGATGAAAATGGCGGGTTTTACGGGCTTTTGGACTACGAGCTGAGTTTAGATAAAAAGGCACCCAAGGGTGCCATATTAAATAGCCGCATACTTTGGTTTTTCTCAAGAGCCTTTGTAGAGCTTGGGGATAAGACCCTTCTTGAATATGCGGACCACGCATACAAGTTTATGAAAACTTCCATGCTGGATAAAAAGTGCGGCATCTGCTGGTCAGTAACTTATGACGGACAGGTTTTGGACAGCACAAGGCATACCTATAATCAGGCTTTTGCCATTTATGCACTTTCAGAATACTACAAGGCCTGCGGCAGAACAGAAGTGCTTGATGAGGCACTTGACCTTTTTTATCTAATAGAAGAAAAGTGCAGGGACGATGGTGGATACCTTGAGGCCTTTGATAAGAACTTCCGGCTGTTGCCCAATGACAAGTTGTCTGAAAACGGTGTTCTTGCCGACAGAACCATGAATACTGCATTGCACATCCTTGAAGCCTATACCCTTTTGTTTGAAGTGACAGGCGATGCGGCTATAAAAAAGCAGGTTGGAAACAGGCTTTCAGAGCTTTTGGTCACAATAAATAACAAGATATATGACAGGGATAAAAAGAGACAGGAAGTTTTCTTTGATCTTGAGTACAACAGTCTTATCGACCTTTACAGTTATGGTCATGACATAGAGGCATCCTGGCTTATAGACCTTGCTTTAAATACTTTGGGCGAAGGCTATCTGGATAAGGGTATTGAAAAACAGATAAGAGAGATGACGCTTGATATGGCGCGAAATACCATGGAGCATGCTTTGATTGATGGCTCTTTTATAAATGAGTGTGAAAATGGCGTAAATGATACTACCAGAATCTGGTGGGTACAGGCGGAAGCCATGGTTGGCTTTGCAAATGCATATATTAAGACAAGGGAGTCCCGGTTTTTATCTGCGGTAATATCAATCTGGGAGTATACCAAAGAAAACATGATTGATAAAAGGGAGGGTTCTGAGTGGTTCTGGCAGGTGGATGAAAAAGGAAATCCTGCAACAAAGCCTATAGTAGAACCCTGGAAATGCCCGTATCACAACGGAAGAATGTGTTTTGAAATTATAGAAAGACTAAAGAAGGAGCTGTAAATGATTCACGAAAAATACTATGAGGAGCTGGATAAGCAAAACGAATATCTGAAAAGAAAGAATGAAAAAGCTCCTTTTTATAACGGCCTTTATGACAGGTACAAATATCCTGTTCTTACAAGAGAACATATACCGCTTACCTGGAGATATGACCTTGATAAGGATACCAATCCCTTTTTCATGGAGAGGCTTGGAGTTAATGCTGTCATGAATTCCGGCGCAATTTATTTAAACGGGAAATACTATCTGGTGGCCAGAATTGAGGGCAATGACAGAAAGTCATTCTTTGGCGTGGCGGAGAGTGAAAACGGAATAGATAACTTCAGATTCTGGAATCATCCTGTTTTGCTGGAGGATACCTGTAAAGAAGAGACCAATGTCTATGATATGAGACTTACACAGCACGAGGACGGATACATTTACGGAGTTTTCTGCTCTGAGAGTAAAGATACTTCAGTAAGCGACCTGTCAGCGGCTGTGGCATCTGCCGGGATAGTAAGGACAAAGGATCTTAAGAACTGGGAGAGACTTCCCAATCTGGTGACTCTCAAGAGCCCTCAGCAGAGGAATGTGGTCCTTCATCCTGAATTTGTGGATGGCAGATATGCTTTTTATACAAGACCCATGGATGATTTTATTGAGACAGGCAGCGGAAGTGGAATAGGCTTTGGCCTTTGCAGTGATATTACCCAGGCTGTTATCGATGAGGAAAAGATGACAAGTCTTCGCAAATACCACACCATCACAGAAGCTAAAAACGGCGCAGGCGCTGTGCCTATTAAGACGGAGAGAGGATGGGTGCATATCGCCCACGGTGTAAGAAATACAGCTGCAGGGCTTAGATATGTGCTCTATGCTTTTGTGACTGATTTAAAGGATCCGTCAAAGGTCATCGCTGAGCCTTCAGGGCTTTTGATAGGACCAAGAGGAGAAGAGAGAGTAGGAGACGTCTCAAATGTTGTTTTCACAAACGGAGCAATCGTCAACGAAAGCAATGAGGTGTTCATCTACTATGCTTCTTCCGATACAAGGATGCATGTTGCTACAACCACAATTGATAAACTACTGGATTTCTGTTTTGAGACACCTCAGGATCCGGGAAGGTCAGTCCTGTGCGTTAAGCAGCGAGATGAGATGATAAGCAGGAACCTGGAGCTTATCAGGAAATCCGGAGGGGATCATGAAAATAAGTAAAAGCATTTTGTCTTTGATAGTATCGGCAGGGCTTTTGGTATCATCTGCCATGCCGGTAACAGCAAATGCTGCAAGTACGGAGGATATTGTGGGATTTAAGAATTATATTACAGTGTCAGGCACAAAGCTCATGGATGGTGATAAGGAGCTCAAATTTGTTTCCTTGAATTACCCCCAGGCAACAAGCGATACACCCTGGGAGCACGCCAATGCCATGAAGACCTTCAGGGCCATGGGAGGAAATGTTACAAGAACCTACACCATCCCTGCCTACAACGGCGAAAACGCGGACACTGCTTATGTTACGGGTGTTGATGAAAATGGACAGCTCACTTTTAATGAAGATGCGCTAAATGCACTTGATGATGTGCTGGCCAAGGCAAATCAATATGGAATAAGGGTTATCGTTCCTTTTGTGGATCACTGGTTTTGGATCGGCGGCATGGACAGCTATGTGTGGCTTGCCGGTGAGTCTGAGGGCAAAAAGCCCACCCAGTCAGGTTTTCAGGAGTGGGCATGGAAGTTCTACAGCAGCGAAAAATGTATGGATATGTTCAAGCAGATGATCACTCATTTGCTGAACAGAACAAATACTGTTACCGGTATAAAATATAAGGATGACCCGGCGGTTCTTTGCTGGGAAACAGGAAATGAGATTGGTAACAGAAGCCAGGTGGAAAGAGATGATGAGCTGGCAAAGTGGACCAATGAAGTGGTAGAGCATGTAAAAAGTATCGACAGCAATCACCTTGTTCTGGACGGAAGAATGTCTATGGCACCAAAGTCACTTAGTGACGAAAACAAGGCTGATATTCTTGGAGCCCACTACTATGAGGGTAACTATGCCCAGAGATGCGAGGATGATACAAGATCTGCCCATGAAGCAGGAAAACCTTTTATCCTTGGCGAGTTTGGTGCAAAGGTTACAGCTAAGCCCTGTATCGATGTTTTTCAAAAGGGTGTAGAGAATGACACAAACGGAATAATGATGTGGAGCCTTAGAGCTCACAAGGATGGCTATGGATTCTATTTTCATAACGAGGATGGATACTGGGCATCATATCACTGGCCGGGATTTGAAGCCGGTAACTACTACGGCGAAACAGAGATAATACGCTCTATTTATGCCTATGCTCAGATTGCAAACGGTAAGGCTTCAAATTATGAGGAGGCAGCAGCTATCCCGATTCCTGCTCCCGAGACAGAGGAAGCACCGCTTCTTTATTCGGAAAATGGTGTAAGTCATGACAATTCTTTTACCCGGAGCTCTGTGGGCGATATAAAATGGCGAGGCGTCGTGGGCGGAGCATGGTACGAAATTCAAAGGGCTGAAGGAACAGTTACGGATCAGGATTCCGAGACCTTCGTTACGATTGCCGGCGAGGAAGATTATGTCTATGATTCCGGCCGCAACTGGGAGGATAAGGCCCATGACTGTATCGCGGGATACCATGATGAAACGGCTGTTGATGGCCATACCTATTCCTACAGAGTAAGAGCCTGCAATGAGTCAGGTGTTGGTCTTTGGTCAAACATTGTAACCGTGGAAAATGTAAATCATGTGGTTAAGGACGACCTTGATCTGATCGCTGTTTCAAGTAACGATCCTAATCCCACGGAGATAAGACGCACATACAGCTCTGATCACTCTGCTAATATCGAGCAGTCAGGAAGTTCTGTTGTCAATAAGAGCTCTGAAGAGGGCTATATTGAATATTTTGCAAAAATTCCTGCAGACCAGGTTGAGATTACTGCTGTGAGTGAAGCAAAGGAAGGCTCTGAGCCAAGGGTTATGGTATCCACCGATGACATAACCTTTGAGGAGGCGGCCGTCACACATAGCCCCGGATCAAAGAGCTACACAGCTTCTGATATCTGCAGCGCAGGTAATTACTACTTTGTCAGAGTGTATCTTCAGGGGAAAAGCAGCTGCAAGCTGGATGCCATAGAGATTACTTATAAAAACGACGGATTATCTTATTTTAACGAAGAAAATGGAACAAGGGTAAAGACCAACGTGCTGATCCAGGATAATACCTTCGGCGTGGATGCTGAGCCCTTCTATGTTTCAAAAGATGAGAGCCTTGCGGTGAGGCAAAACGGCGACATCAGAGGCCTCACAACAGAAGGTACAGAGTCAGGATCTATCATTTATAAGACAGGAGATGACATCAATGCTTACCGCGTTAGCACAGTTTCATTAAATGGCGAAAATGTCAGGGTTGAGTACTCTTTTGACGGCGTAAGTTTTAAGGACGCCGGGGAATTAACCGAATCCTCAGTTGATGGCGTTACAAGAAAAGTTTACGGAAATCTTAATGTGTCAGAGGCTGTTAGAGTAATCAGGGTGATCATTCCTGAAGGATGTTCTGAAGATGTATTTGTGAGCCTGGTTGAGATATCCAGCGGAAATAAGATGATTCCCCTTACAGAAGGCTCTCCTGATAATACCATTGAGGATGGCGAGTTTTATTTTGGTCAGGATTCAGTTCTTAATTCTTTTTATCAGATAAAAGTTGCAGGCGGCGAGGTTTCGTTTTCTAAAGGACTTGATGGGAAAGATTATTCAGCCTATGACTGCATTTTTGCCTGGGTTAAGCCCGATGGCAGCGGTAATGACCTGGCGATAAGACTTTGCGACGATGCAGGAAATATCTGGGAGAGTGAAAAGATAACACTTGGCGGCGCATCTGAGATGAAGAGACTCCCTATCACAAAGGATGGCGACTTTAACTGGAGCTGCGTCATGGGAGCGGAATTTGTAATCCTTGGAAAAGACGGCAGTAGCAGTATGGGCGGTGCCATTTCTCTTGATGAGAACAGCGCTTATTCAGGGAATTACGGAGTGAAGCTTTCATATTCTTTTGATGGAGAGGGCGACAGTAGCATCTGTATAGACAGTATTTATGCGGGCTCTTCCACAAAGGTTGATGATTTTGAGGGATATAGCGGATCCAATACGCTTTTGAATCAGGCTTATTCCAGAAATACAAATGGCGGAAGTTTCGGACTTTCTCTTGATTCCGGTAATAAATCAGAAGGCTCCTATGGCCTTAGAATCGATTATGACTATGACGGAAAAGGATATGCAGGTGCCACTAAAACCATGAATCTGCTGAATCTTAGCGGATATGACGGATTTATCATGTATATCGATTCTGACGGATCCGGCAATGAGATCAAGGTTCAGATGGAAACGGAAAGTTCCACCTATGCTTATACAGGTTATATGACAGGCAAAGGCCCTATGACCTTATATATGCCTTTTTCTAAGATTGTGCAGCCTGACTGGGCTACATCCGGAACGCCTCAGCCTATAGACAGTGCGCAGAACCTTAAGTCTGTGTCCATCTATACCAATCAGACAGGAACCGTCACAAGCGGAACTTTCTATGTTGATGACCTTAAGGGTGCAAATTTTGTAGAGGAGCTTACTGCTAACACAAGAGTATCTATAGATGAAGTGCCTACGGAGATTACAGAGTTCCCCTATGTGATTACGGGAACAGCTGAGTTTGTAAAATATGTGACTGTCACTGCAGGCGATAAGAAGTTCAACGTGCCTGTAAATGCTGACGGAGGCTGGAATTATAAGCTGACAGAGGATTCAGGGATTAAGAACTCAGATGACCTTAGAATCAGGGCTGGGTTCTATTATCCTGATGGAGAGCCTATAGCAGAAAGCGTAGAATACTCTACAAAGCTCATGGCCAGTGGTAATAATGCTCCACAGGAAGAACACTATGACAATGTGATCTGGAGCTGGAACTTTGGTGAGAGCGGAATGGACGGCTGGTCCTTAGAAGAATTTACTCCAAAGCTTGAGGATGGAAGACTTGTTGCCTGGTCTCAGGATGGGTATGAAGCAGTGTTTTCCTATACAGTGTCAGGCGTGCCAAACGGTGTTTACACTCTGTCCAATGATATCAAGGTAAAGAGTAACATGAACAGCGCTGTTATGGCTCTTTTCTCCGGCGATGAGGAAGTGACATCATCACCAATAGACACAGCAGATGTCATCGTGGAGGATCAGCTTCTTGGTGAGAAGCTTACGGTAAGAAATAATACAGTAACAGTGAAATACTACGTATCAGCCCCTGCTGATGCCAATGGAGTTACCTTCGCTGTGGGAGATATAAAACTGTATTTGGTTGAGACCATAGAGGATAATCAGGAGCAGGGAGAAGATCCTGGAGAAGGCGGTCAGTCTGGAGAAGGTTCTGAAGCCGGAGAAGGTGGAAATGAATCCGGTCAAGAATCAGGTACCGGTGAAGAAGGGCAGGAAGAAACTCCGGTTGAACCTGTGAATGTAATTCTCAATGGGGATTTTGAAGAGGTAGAGGCTGATTGGCCAAATCTTCCGCTGTATTGGGAAATCTCATCAGAAGGTGCTGACTATCCTGTGAAGGGTGAGAACGGTAAATTTGTTGGTTATACCGATGAAGGAAATCCTTATACTTTCACTATCAGTCAGACCATAAATGATCTTCCTGCAGGTACATATACGCTTTCTGCTGAAATTGAACTTTTGAACGAAGGCTTTGATAACAGTATATCGATTGCTGTTAATGATTCTTCCGCTGAAGTTAATGGTGATATAACTGTGGGTGAAGCCAGAGTTGTCGAACTTACTGATATTGAGATTGTGGATGGTGTTGCCACAGTTAGCATAAGCGGTGACTTTACAGGGAAAGGTCTGAAGGTAGACAATGTTCAGCTCATTATGACTAAGGCAGCAGAACAGGAGAACGCAGGTGAAGAACAGCCCGGAGAAGAAAACGGCGAAGGTGGCCAGGCTGAGGCAGGAGAATCCGCTGAACAGGAAGGAGGCCAGTCCGAAGCAGGAGAAACCGGAGGTGAGCAATCTGAGACCGGTGGTGCAGGACAGTCAGAATCTGGCGAGCAGGAAGGTGGTCAGTCTGAAGCAGGAGAATCCACTGAACAGGAAGGTAGTCAGTCTGAACCAGGTTCAGGCCAGATAGAACCTCAGAATTCGGAACCTACCGAGGCTGCAAAAGAGGATTCATCAGCTCCTCAACAGACGGTTAATCCTGTAAGTGATAATGCAAAGCAGACAGAAGCAGGTACCATTACGCCGAAGAAATCTAAAACTGTCACAGAGAGTAAGAGCAGTGGTGACAGGTCACAGAATAACGCTGAGACAAAGCACACAGGAACTCAGAACCGTGAAGAAGTTAGCGCCGGTGCAAATCAGGGTTCCGATAGAGACTCGAATACTCAGGTCGGAAGTCAGAACAAATCTGGGCTTACCGCAAAACAGACCGACTCTACTGCCGGTCGTGGCGTACTTGGTGCAAGTAGAAATGAGCCAGCTTTAGCAGGCAGAAATGCAGGTTCTTCAACAGAATCTGGCAGAACAGCAGGCGCAGCAACTGATTCTCAGAATTCAGGCACCGAGACTGATTTAGCCAAGGCATCAGATAAGGATATGGCTGACGCAGCAGAAATGTCTGATACATCTTCTGATGCAGAAACTGAAGATGCTGAAACAGAAGTTGAGGTTGCAGATAGCGCAGTAGATAATCCGGAAGAAGCATCCTCTATATCAGATTCAGAAGAGGCAGATAGTATGGCAACTGACTCTGATGAGAACGAACAGAAGTCATCCCCGCTGATTCCTTTAAGCGCTGCAGCAACAATCACTGTTCTGATAGGTGCGGCCTATTTCATTTTAAGATTAAAACACTAATAGAACACTAAACTACACTATGAAGCAAATAAGCATGCTATAGCGATAAATAATAGCAAAAAGAAGGAGACGGTCAGTTCAAAAACTGACCGCCTCCTGTTTTTTTGGGGGGTTCGACTATTTAGTCAACCTTACCTTCTATTCCGTACATCTCTTCGAAGATTTCTTCAATCATTTTAAACAGTTTTTTCATATGCCAAGGCCTCCTTTTAAAGATTTGCTTTGTTTATATGTATCTATGCAGCTGTTACTTATTTCTTTTTGATAATTAAATGATAACAGTTAATCAAGCTGTTGTATAATACATATAATAGTAGATGTATTATACCTAATAGGTATGACTTAACAACAGTCACGAGGAAACTATTTATCATCTTTGGTGAAAACAATCAAAGTAAAAGCGCAGAAAGGTGGAACGGGTATGGAACTCAGGCACATAAGGTATTTTCTTACAGTTGCAGAAGAAGGTAGTTTTACAAAAGCGGCGGAAAGACTTAATATTGCTCAGCCTCCCCTAAGCCGTCAGATAAGAGATCTTGAGGAAGAATTAAACTCAAAACTGTTTGTACGCAAGGCAAGAGGTCTTGCGCTTACAGAGGAGGGGACCAGATTTCTTCAATATGCCCGTCGTATCAAGCAGCTGGCTGACCAATCTGTAGAAGATATAAGTAAAATGAATGAGGGCCTTACAGGCAGACTATATCTTGCTACTGTGGAAGGTCATGCCCCTGAGCTTTTTGCCAACTGGATAAGCGAATTCAAGAAGAAATATCCACTGGTAGAGTACGAAGTTTGGAACGGGAACTCAGACGATGTTATAAAAAGGGTCCACTCAGGACTTAATGAGGTAGGCGTCATAACCCTTCCTTACGATGAAGAGGGTCTGGATGGGCGCCTTATTTATAGTGAGCCCTGGGTTGCAATCATTCCGGAAGACCATCCCTTAGCTAAAGAAAAGGGAGATAGCATCGAGCTTAAAAAGCTTGCACCATATGAACTCATCATCCCGTCCCGAAGATCCAGAAGAAAAGAGATTGAGAACTGGTTTGCGCCGCTAAAGTGCCAGCCAAAGATAATCTGCCGAATGGCCCACATGTTAAATGCCTATGAGCTTACATCCAAGGGAGTGGGAATTGCAATTTACCCTGCTTCCGCTGCCAAATATGTTAATGGCGGAGTCGTAATCAAACGAATAATAAAACCCGATGTCACAGCCGGCTATGTTCTTGTAAAAAGCGCTGAGCGTGATCTCTCAAAGGTGGCTATGGAATTTTGGGATATGGTCAATGAGATGTACGACTCAGGAAAATAAAGAGGTGGAAAATCTGTCACGCCTCTATTTTGAGAGATATGGTTATTTTCTCTGCGCAGACATGATGCAGAGAGTCTTGCTAAAGTCGTTCAAATGGCTTTTACGCCTCTATTTTAGGGAGATTTTCGATTTTCTCTGCGCAAAAACCGGCTTTATAGCATTTCAGAAAAAATCCGCGCCTCTATTTTCAATGAAATCTTTATTTTCTCTGCGCGAGAGCTCTGCTTCGAGCTTTCAAAAGCTGTTCAAGAGCGATACCGCGCCTCTATTTTGGCGATAATTGTGTTTTCCGCTGCGCAGGAAGGATTTGTCTCTATTTCATAATTATGCTCGCGCCTCTATTTTGTCCAAAATCAGTATTTTCTCTGCTCGAAAAGAATTAGGAATAGATAGTTTATGCCATTTCTGAAAATTAGATGTATAACGCGGGAAAACAGCAGTGTGATAAAATCTGCCATACTTTCCATAAATAAATACCGGGTAAACAATCTTAAAAGAGAATAAAATAACACCGGCACTTATTGAAAAAGCCCTTGCAGGGGCGGACAATTGTAGTAGATGTGTTGCCGAAAGTGGTGGATTCATAATGAATTTATGGCACAAATACTATGATGGAGGTATTTTTATGAGGGTAAACAAAAAGAGTAGTAATAGGTTTTTATCTTTTATGCTGGCTTTTGCCTTAGCATTGACGATGTGTATCGGATTTATGCCGCAGAAGGTTTTGGCGGTAACAAATTGTAGAGTGTGTGCATATACTGATGGAACTGTAAAAGAAGTTGAGGGAGCTGCTCCTACTACATCAGACATGGTTATGGACTGTTGGTTCGAAAGTGATGGTAATCCATCAGATTTTATCAGCTATTCCGGATCAAATTTGACAATTAATAATTTAGTGACTAGCTATTTTAAAATACTAAAAGAAAATCAGACACTAATAGTAAATGGGAATTGTACCTTTGAATCATATATGGTGGAAGCAACAACTCCTAAATTGATAATTCAAATGACAAAAGGTGCAAAACTTAATGTTGGAGATTTTAATGGCGGTGAAATGACTGGTAAATCAGTTTCTGATGCCATCACAGCAGGATTGATAGAAATAAAAGGTGGAAAGCTGTCAGCAGATGGCATGACTATAGAATCCGATGATGATGCAATTGACCCTACAAGTGGGGCAAGCTCAAATACGGGCGAGAACACAGGCACTGATATTAAGGTTGGCGATACTGTTACAGGAAAAGACGCAACATCTAAGGATTCCGCAACCTACAAGGTAACAGGAACAGATGAAGGAAAGCGTTCTGTAACATACGAGAAGCCCGCTGAGAATGCATCAGGCACAGAAGAAATTAAAGCTTCTGTTATCCTTAAGGACGGCAATGAGTACAAGGTAACAGCAATTGGCGATGGTGCATTCAAGAATTTCGAGAAGAAGGACGATATTGCCAAGATCATTATTGGTGATAACGTTGAGCAAATCGGTAAGAGTGCCTGCGAAGATCTTAAGAATGTTAAAGAAATAAAGATCGGAAAGAACGTTAAGAAGATTGGCGCCAAAGCATTTAAGGGCTGCGTAGCTCTTACAAAGTGCGACGTTCCTGATAACGTTGAGGAAATCGGTGAGTCTGCCAACGAAGGCTGCAAAAAGTTGACAAAGCTTACAATTGGAAAGAAAGTAAAGAAGATTGGCAAAAAAGCATACTATCAGTCCGGTCTTAAGAATATCAAAGTTAAGTCTTCAAAGCTCACCAAGGCCAGCAAGATTGGTAAGAATGCCTTTGGTAAGATAAATAAAAAGGCAAAGGTTAAAATGAAGATGACCAAATCTGAAGCAAAGAAAGCTAAAGCACCTACAATAAAGGTATTCAAGAACAAGAAGATTGGTTATGTTAAGACATGGTCGGTTAGCTAAATAATTTAAAATAATAGCGATAACGCTAGAGAAAATGAGCTACAGGTTACTTAATTTTGAGTAGCCTGTAGCTTTTTTGCGTGTGGGGTATTACTCTAATGTGTGGACAGAATTGGAATGAATATGTGGGAAAGGGTTTATAGTTATGAAAAAGTTTGCACTGATTAAAGAAATATCCATTTTGACGATTGCCACGACGATTGTTGGGGCTGCTGTTTTCTTTTTTCTAATGCCAAGTCATGCATCGGTCAGTAGTATATCCGGATTAGCAATTGTATTGACAAATTTTATACCTTTACAGGTTTCAACGATAACCATGATAATGAACGTATTTCTGCTGATAATCGGTTTTATCACCTGCGGGGCGGAGTTTGGTTATAAGACAGTATATACATCAATTTTGCTGCCGGTGGTTATTGGAATATTTGAAAGGTGTTTTCCGGATTTTGTTTCTTTTACAGGAGATGCGACACTTGACGTTCTTTGCTACATATTTACTGTAAGTATAGGCATCGCGATCTTGTTTAACAGGAATGCATCTTCAGGTGGTCTGGATATTGTGGCAAAAATTCTTAACAAATATCTGAAAATTGACCTTGGAAAGGCGATGTCTGCAGCAGGACTGTGCGTTGCTGTATCCTCAATCCTTGTTTATGACACAAAGACACTTATACTTAGTATTCTTGGAACATATTTTAATGGCATGATCCTTGATCATTTCATATTTGACCAGAAACTTAAAAGAAGAGTCTGTATCGTTTCTCCTTTTGAAAAAGAGATACGAAACTACATACTTAATGAGCTGCACAGCGGTGCAAGCATTTACAAGGTTATTGGTGCTTACCGCATGCAGGAGCACAATGAGATTATAACTATTGTAGATAAAAGTGAATTTCAGAAACTTATGACTTTTATAAATAAAATAGACCCTCAGGCATTCATAACTGTATATAAGGTCAGTGATATGCAGTACAGATCAAAGTCCATGCCTGAGAGGATTTTCGAGGAATAATGCAAAATTACAACTGTATTGTATGAGTCAGCATGGCAAGAGCGGCTCCCTGTCCCCAGGGGTAATGACCATAGACTTGTCTGTGAACTCCTATGTCCTCACAGCCAGAAAGGGACTTTTGGACAGAACCCTTATCTGTATGAAGGAGTAAAAAGTCCTGCATTCGTAATAGAGCTTTTGTTATTTTATCTTCATTTATATCTGAGTCGCCTATAATATCAGAAATAGCCTCTAAGCTTTCTTCTCTAAAAAGTCCGCACTCAAGAGTCTTGGCTAATGCATATCCAATCATAGCAGTAGCTGAGGTATCGGGTTCTCCTTCTATAGACTGAAGCTGCCAGGAAAAACCGCCATCAAGGCGCTGGTAGCTGAGCGTGGTCCTAACGAGATTAATGAACTGTTCTTTAATAATATCAAGCGTTTTCGAATCTATTCCTGCCGGAAGAATGACTTGACCTGCTGCATCATTATGAATATCTGATGTTTTATATATGCTGGTCAAAAATTCCGCGTATCCCATAATAAGCCACCCCATAGCTCTTCCCCAGCCAAGGAGTCCCAGCTTTTTAGCTGTTGACATAGTAAAGGCGTGATAGGGAAGACCTGACCTGAAGTCCATTCCATGGTCGTAGTAGTTTATCAGCTGCGTGGCTGCAAGCTCAAAGGCTTTATCATCAATTTCAGCGCCGTAGCGTGAGAGAAACATGGCACTTTGCCCTGCGCCATCTGCGAAGATATAGTCATTTCCCGCCTTGGGATTATAGATGATACTTCCTGTCCTGTTCTTGGGACTGTTATTCAGAAAATCATAAATCTTTGAAGCGCTTTGCTTAAGCTTCTCATCATCTGTTATTTTATACATTCCAAGAAGACCAGCACCAAAAACAGAGTCATCCACAAAGGATACCTTTTCGGAACCTTCATCCTGCCATTTTTTAATAAATGAATTGATGTCGGTTGTTATTTCTGTCTTGAGAGATTCAGAGATAACCGGAGATATGGCTTCCGTAAGACCAAACAGCAGAACTCCTGCCGGCCAGAATATCATGTCCTTTGTGGCAGAGGGGCGACCAAGGGCCTTTTTGGCAACGTCCTTCATGGAATCCTTGAGACTCCTCTTATGGATATTTGCAAGATCCTCTCTTGCTACAGATATAAATGATTCAAGTTCTTTGATCGTCATAAGATCTCCATTAAATTAATAGATATTGTATAAATAACAAACGTTTCAAGAAATAATAACGTCTAACAGGAATCACTTCCTTGATAACTTACTTTTGATTATTCCAAGCAGATAATTATATTCGTCTGTATTATGGAACATGATCCAGAACACACCATTAAAAATAACGGTAACTATTATGCCCATTATCACAAATGTAAAGATAGTGATATTCACAAGTACGGCTTTACTTATGAAGAAGCAGGCCACAATGATGGCAGCCTCCGTAAGTATGTATTTGGCACTGTCCAAAAAGTATGAGGATGAGCTCTTATCAAAGCAAACCTTATAGATAATGACAGGCTTTGTGATATTTGCTATAAGTCCTGACACTACAGTTCCTACATAGATACCTGCAAGACCGATCTTTTGAACAAGAACGATTGATATCACAAGGTTCACAAAGCCCTGAATAAGTGCCAGATACTTATCCTGTTCGAATACTCCGGCAGCGGTCTTGTAGTTGGATAAAACGATTCTGTCGCCCTTGAAATAGTAGTCGGTGATGAACAGGTAAACAGCCAGTGTGGGGAGCATCCAGGAGGGACCATGGCGCCTTACAATCCACAGATAGATCAGAGGCTGCAAAAGAATGAAAAATCCTGCAGCTGAAAAACCGTATACCCATGATGCAAAAAAGCGATATACTTTAAACAGCTTATATTGCTTTTCCTTGGATTCAGTAGCGATAAGGTTGCCAAAGCTGGATATAACCGAGTTGAATATGATGTTTACAAAGTTCGCAATGGTACCGGTAACAAGCGTATAGTTATCAACAACGCCTGCTATTCCAACCTCGATGAAGGCGGAAATTATAAGGGTGTCAGTCTGAAGTCTTGCCACATCTCCGACCTTATGAAGGACAAGAGCCTTTGTCTTGGACCAGACTTCGTCGTGCTCTTCTTTGGTCAGTGGTGTAATGTCCTTATCTCTAAGGTAAGGATAAAGCTTATCAAGGTATCTGCTGACAAAGAGCTTTTGTACAAGCTGGATTGCAGCATCTGTTAACAGATAAATATAAAAGTTCGGAATTACCAGAAGCACGATTATCTGGAAAAATACAGTGATTATCTTTGTCAGAGTGTTTATGTTGGTCTGAATGTAGTTTTTTTGCTCGGCATTTACCAGACTGTATTTATATGAAACAAAATATGTGCCTACAGTATTAAAAAGGAAAATCAGATAGTAAAAGGTAAGATCTCTGGGAGTGATATTTCCCGGGTTCTTTACAAGATATTTCAAAAAAGGAGTAAGGATAAGTCCTATAACAGCCACAACAATTGCGATTGTGTGGTAGGCCTTCCTGTACATCTGCATGTAGGACTTGATCTTTTCGGTATCTTTTCTGGCAACGGGGACATATAGAGAAAAATTAAGTGCCGTGCCTATACCAAGCTCTGCCATTGACAAAAGTGACAGAATGTTGCTGTACAGAGCGTTAACACCAAGGAGATCCTTGGACAGCTTGTATATGAAAATTGATCTTAATATGAAGGACATCAGGGCTGTTGCAAGCTGACCGATGTATCCGAATGTTATATTTTTAGCGGCGAGCTTTACTCTGCCCATGAAAATTGACCTCCGCAAGAGTTTTAACTATAATGTTTGGAGAATTGCGTTACTGTGATTACTACTTGTATTATGAAAAAGAGCAATCTCTTACACCATAATACAACGGATTATACCATATCTACAAAGGAGTATTAATATTATGAAAGAAAGAAACGTTTCTTTAGAAGGTAAGACAGTACTTGTTACAGGTGCTGCCGGATTCATTGGCTCACATCTGTCCACAAGACTTCTTGAGGAGTTTAAGGATATAAAGGTTATTGGCTACGATAACGTAAATGATTACTACGACGTTCGCCTAAAGGAGGAACGTCTTGAGAAGCTCTCAAAATATCCGGATTTCACTTTTGTTAAGGGTGATATTGCTGATAAGGCTGCAGTTGATGAGGTATTTGCAAAGTATAAGCCAGCAGTTGTAGTAAATCTGGCTGCTCAGGCAGGTGTAAGATACTCAATCGAGCACCCCGATGCTTATATCGAAGCTAACGTTATCGGATTTTTCAATATTCTTGAGGCTTGCAGACATTCAGAGCCCAAGGTAGAGCACCTCGTATATGCTTCAAGCTCATCCGTATATGGCGGAAACACCAAGCTTCCTTTCAGCACCAAGGACCAGGTTGATCACCCGCTTTCACTTTATGCTGCAACCAAGAAGTCTAACGAGCTTTTTGCTTATTCCTACAGTAACCTCTATGGAATGGCTACAACAGGTCTTAGATTCTTCACAGTATACGGACCTATGGGAAGACCTGATATGGCTCTTTTCCTCTTTGCTGATAAGCTTCTTAGAGGCGATAAGATTCAGATCTTTAACTATGGTAACTGCAAGAGAGACTTTACCTATGTTGATGATATAGTAACGGGTGTTGTTAATGTAATGCAGCACAAGCCTGATGAAGATGAGAAGGGTAATCGCTATAAGGTTTACAATATCGGTAACCACAGCCCTGAGAATCTTATGGACTTTGTTGATCTTCTTCAGAAGGAGCTTGTTGCCCATGATCTTCTTCCCAAGGATTTCGATTTCGAGGCACACAGAGAGCTTCTTCCCATGCAGGCAGGTGACGTAGAGGCTACCTTCGCAGATGTTGAGGATCTTATGAATGACTTCGACTTTAAGCCTGACACACCTCTTAAGGAAGGTATTCACAACTTCGTAGACTGGTATGCAGGATACGTAAAAAGAAGAGACGCTTAAGAAGGCGTAGCTATCCCGTATAGGGACAATTTAGAACTGCTATAGTTCACTATATGTAAAGATTAAAGGTGTTATCAATGGATAAAATAATGCAGAGTCGCATGGACAGAGGTTTCATGCGCCATCAGGAAGAATATGAACAGAAGGCCCTTGACGTTCTCCGCTCAGGCTGGTACATCCTCGGAAAAGAGGTTGAGAGCTTTGAGGAAGAATTTGCTTCTTATGTTGGAACAAAGTACAGCGTAGGACTTGCCAGCGGACTTGATGCCCTTTGGCTCGCCTTCAGGGTTCTTGGAATTGGTAAGGGCGATGAGGTAATCGTTCAGGGTAATACATATATAGCAAGTGTTATGGGTATAACCATAAACGATGCCACACCGGTTTTTGTTGAGCCTGATGAGCATTATCAGATAGATGTTGATAAAATAGAAGAGAAGATAACTGATAAGACAAAGGCAATCCTGGTTGTTCATCTTTATGGACAGGCAGCCCGCATGGACAAGGTTACAGAGCTTTGCAAAAAGTACAATCTCAGACTTGTTGAGGACTGTGCCCAGTCCCACGGAGCATGCTTTAATGGGAAAATGACAGGCAGCTTTGGTGATATCGGATGTTTTTCTTTCTATCCTTCCAAGAATATGGGAGCTTTTGGTGATGCCGGAGCTATTACCACAGATGATCCCGAGCTTGCAAGACTTATGAAGATCTATCGCAACTACGGAAGCGAGAAGAGATACCATAACATGGTTGTGGGTGCCAACTCAAGACTTGATGAGATGCAGGCAGGACTTTTAAGAGTAAGGCTTAAGTATATTCAGGAGATTACAGAGGAGCGTACCCAGATAGCTAAGCGCTACGCAGAAGGTATTACCAATCCTCTTTTCATTAAGCCTGAGGTTGCAGATGGTGCCACCAGCGTATGGCATCAGTATGTAATAAGAGTACCTCAGTACAGAGATGAGCTTATGGCTTATCTTGCCGATAATAACATAACAACGATTATTCATTATCCGATACCGCCTCATCTTTCACAGGCCTACGAGTATCTTGGATTTAAGAGGGGAGACTTCCCTATAACCGAGAGCTGCGCCGATGAGGTTCTGTCACTTCCTATCTATGCAGGAATGACGGATGAAGAGATGGATTATGTGATTGATCGTTTGAATTCATTCAGAGCGGAGTAAGAATCTTAATGGGGGAAATAATTTCGATCGAAAATGATAAGTTCAAAATGAAGGAAGGCATCAGAAAGCTGAGGATAGCACTGTTTGTCGGTAACATAATAGCTGTTATCCCTGTCTTTTTGATTGCTCTTTTCAATGTCCCTGCTGCTGACGATTTTAGTATGGCCTTTGAGGTTCATGAGGCTTTCCTGGAGTCGGGCAGCGTTTTTGCGGCTATTTTTAAGGGCATATACATGGGATATTGGTACTACATGAACTGGACCGGTTATTTCTTTTCAGATGCTCTTACAGCACTTGCACCCAGTGTTTTTCATGAGAGTCTTTATTTCCTTGGAACCTTCGGTATTCTGATTATGTTTTCCTTTGGTTTCTGGTTTTTCATGAGGCAGCTCCTTACAAAGACTCTTCGTCTTGGCAATGATATAACAGGATGCATAACAAGTATCACCTATGCGATCCTTCTCCATACGCTGCCTGTAAATGCCCGCTGCGAGAGTTTTTTCTGGTATAGCGGAGCTATAAACTATATGTTTATGTTTTCACTGTCCCTTCTGTGGCTTGGGCTTATGATAAAGCTTGCAACGGATGTCGATACAAAGCTTTATGCAAAGCTTCTGATTTCGCTTCTTGGCTTTTTGCTTGGAGGCGCAAATTATATGACAGCCCTCAGCATGGCAATAATATCTGCTTGTATTTTATTTATAGCTGTCTATTACAGCGTATTTGACGGGGCTGATGCTGACAGGAAGTTCAATATGAGCCGCTATAAGCTGACAGCTATCTGTCTGAAGCTTTCTTCTGTGAGAAAGCTTGTTATGCCTTCGATATTCATGATCGTAGGATTTATCTGCTCAGTGGTTGCTCCCGGTAATTCAGTCAGATCCAAGGAAACCTTCTTTGGTCCTGTTAAAACGGTTCTTATATCCATCTACTACACTCTTGAAAGGATGTTTGGAGAGTGGCTTACATTCCCTGTTATGTTTATGTTAGCACTCCTTGTGCCTTTTTTGTGGAAGGCTGCCGGTAAGATCAGGAAGTTCTATAAGTTTGAGCATCCTGTACTTTTTGGCGCTTTTGCTATTCTTCTTGCTTCTGCCAATATCACGCCACCTCTTTATGCCACAGGCAATATCATCGCAGGCAGAATTCAGGGAATCTACTATATGCAGGGCATGCTTTTGCTGATACTGCTGGTTGGATATCTTTGCGGATGGGTGAGAGTTCATGTAAAAGTATCTTCGTTCAAGGATTTCCAGGGCGTGTATGTATTTGTTACTCTTATCTTTGTGGTTGGTTCATGCTTTGCTATTAAGGCTGATCCCCATGTTTACACAGGAACTTCCGCTGTTTATGATCTGGCAACAGGGAAAGCAGGAACCTATAAGGCAGAATTTAAGGAAAGACTTAAGGTTCTTAAGGATGATTCCGTTAAAGATGTTAAACTTAAGCCCTATTCCGTAAAACCGGAGCTTCTTTATTTTTCTGATATAACGGATGATGCTTCTGACTGGCTTAATAATGCAGTAGCTGAGTATTATCACAAAGATTCTGTGGTTCTTGATAAGAAAAACTGACGTGGAGGTTCATACCTTTTGAACAAAAATAGAACTTTAGAAAGGGTAGCTCTTGCCGTAATGCTTCTGATAGCAGTAGTGGCAAGGCTTATCATGATTCCGGAGGTTACGCTTTCCCCGGATTATAATTGCTATTATCTTCCCTGGGTTAATGCCTACAGAGAATATGGCATTCTCACAGGACTTGGCAAAAACATAGGGGACTACTATGTGCCCTATAATATCATGTACGCTATCTGCTCGCTTTTACCCTGTGAGCCGTACATTCCGTTAGCTATCTTTTCCTTTATTGCAGAGATTGTAAGCGCAGTTCATATCAGGAAAATCGTAATCTTTCTTTTGGGCGAGCGAGGAGTTTTGCAGGAGGAAGCTGAAACAAAAGCTAATTTTGCCGCAGCGCTTTCGCTTTTACTGCCCTTTGTTATGTTTAACGGAGCCCTTTGGAAGCAGTGCGATGCAATTTACGTGGTATTTATCGTAATCGCCATATATTACCTTTTAAAGGATCAGTACAGAGCTGCATTTATCTTTTTTGCCATATCCTTTGGCTTCAAGCTTCAGGCGATTTTATTTGTACCCTTCTTTTTTATGATCTATCTGGTAAAGAAGGGCTTTAGTATCCTTGAATTTGCATGGATTCCTGTTATGTATCTGATTATGGGTCTTCCCTCAGTTCTTTGTAAAAAGGGCATAAGGGACACCTATTTTGCCTACATGTCACAGACTCAGGAGACCACAACAGAAGGCTACGGCATGGTTTCATACTATCCAAATATCTACAACTTTGGGCTGGATAATCTGGATGAGTATTTAAAGCTTCCTGCCATAGCGCTTACAGCGGGAATTCTTCTTGGACTTGTAATATATGCCTATCGTAAGAGGGATTTTTTACAGCAAAAAGAAAATGCCATCATGTTCGGACTTTTGATGGCATGGACCTGCACCATGTTCCTTCCTGGAATGCATGAGAGATATGACTATGCCATAGTTCTTCTTATGACAGCTGTGTGTGCCTTCGTAAAGCGTGAGCTTTGGCCCATAGTTCTTGTAATGAATATCTGCTCGCTTCTTGTATATGTGATAGTGCTCTTTGGACAGTACAGTATTTCAATGATACCCATATCTCTGGCAGAGATTGCTGCCTATGGCTATTTTGTATTCTACGTATTTAAAGCATTTGCAAAAAATAGGGGCTGTCGCACTAAGAATGATCTGGGGTCTGTCAAGTAGACAGGCAAAACAAACAAAATAACATCAAACGAAAAGGTGGTCACATAAACAGTGATCACCTTTTTACTTTGTCGATGGTTGTATCCATCATATTTATCCTTGGTCTGCTTGTTGACTACTATAACTGCCAGGAAATAACTGTCAACCCTGCGCCAAGCGCACCGCGGAGCGGCGTTGGGGTTGACTGATATTTCCTGACAGTTATTCTGTAGTCAAGCAGATCAAGGATATTTGTGCGCTTTAGCGCACTTTATTCAAGGGCAGAGTCGCCAGACTCTGGCTTCGTTTTTGATAGATGATTATGCTGCCCACTTTGCCTTGTACTTCTGGATGCGCTTGTTCTCCGCAATAGGATAATCCTCTGGAGTGTCTGTGAGCAGAGCTTCCTGACGTACTTCTGCCGGAGCCTTTCCTTTAAATCTTTCCTGTGGACGTTCATATGTGTAGAAGTGGAGATATTTTTCTATTGCATCTCTGAGCGATGTTTCGTCGTTTATGTCATACATTGCATACATTTCTGTCTTGATTATTCCCCAGAATCCCTCTGTAGGACCATTATCAATGCAATGTCCAACCCTGGACATTGACTGATCCATTCCTTGGTTCTGAAGCTTCATTTGGAATACTTTGCTGGTGTATTGAAATCCACGATCTGAATGGAACAGAGGTGTGGCATCCGGATATGCCTCTATTGCCTTATCAAATGTTTTGAAAACTAATGCATTATTGTTTCTTGTACTGATTACATATGATACCGGAACACGATCATAGAGGTCCAGAATAGCGCTTAGATATAGTTTTTTATTGACCTCTGGAATCTTGAATTCTGTAACGTCAGTAGCCCACTTCTCGTTAGGTTTGTCAGCATGGAAATCTCTGTTAAGCTTGTTTGCTGCAACTGTTTCCGGTGTAGCATACGTATACTGTTTTCTCTTTTGACGTATAATGGCATGGATCCCAAGAGCCTTCATGATCCTGTGTATGCGTTTGACCTTGTATTCAGTACCATTGAAATGATTTATGTACAGTGTCATACGTCTGTATCCAAGGATATGGCCAAAGCGATCGTCATACTCTCTTATGAGTTCAGCAATCTTATGGTCCTCTAGTTCTTCTTCGGGGATCTCCCGATTAAGCCATTTGTAATAAGCTGCGTGTGATACACCCAGTGTTTTACACATCCAGTTTATACTCCAGTGCTTTTCATTGTAGAAAGACTGTATTGCTATATATTTGCACTCAAACCTAACCTTACCGAGCCTCACATCCCTTCCAATTCTCTCACTTTTTTTAACAGTTCAACAGTCATATCCCTTTCCTGAAGCTGTCGTTTAAGTCGCAGGTTTTCTCTGCGTAAGCGTTCAAGTTCATTAACTTCATCATCTGTTTTGTGATGTCCACGCTTATCAATGAGGGCGTCTTCTCCGTTAGCATCAAACTTCCTCACCCAGCTGTACACCTGTGTATAGGAAACATCATAGGTGGCTGCTGTACCTTTATAATCGCGATCATGATCAATGCAGTACTTAACGATTTCCTTACGTTCTTCAATAGTGGTTTTTCTTCTAGCTTCTGCCATATAGACCTCCCGCTTAGGATCATAATCCTTAAGCTCTCTATTGGCATTATACTTTTTTATCCACCGTCTTAAAACCGTCGTGCTTGAGATATCATATTTAGCAGTTATGTCTGTTATTGATCCTTTTCCTGATAAATAATCCTCAACTGCATTTATTTTAGTAATTGAAGAATACGATTTCGCCGTCGAATGATCATCCGAAAAAGCACTCGCTCCTCTAAGTTTATACTTCGCAACCCATTGTCTCAGTGCTGAATCTGAACGTGTTTCTTTATTATAATGAATTCCATTACGCTCACATACATCATAAGAGTTATACTTTCCCGACAGATAATCTTCACAAGCTCTGATTTTTTGCGCTGCACTATATTTATAAGAAAACACAAAAATACCTCCAAAGTAGACTTTGGTTATTTAACCTATCTACTTTGGAGGTATCATATCA